>JANYFO010000293.1 GCA_025362635.1 Gemmatimonadaceae bacterium
AGTGGGGACGGGGTTTACTGATGCGCAGCTTGGTGAATTGAAGGCGATGCTCGACGCCAACGCACGCGCAGATGCACCGTGCGAGGGCCCCGTCACTGCACTCGGCGCCGCGCCGCTGGCCAGCAGCGCTATTCCGGAAGCGGCGTCGATTACGTGGGTGAACCCCGTGTATGTGTGCGAGGTGCGGTTTCGTGAGTGGACGCCGGATGGGGTGTTGCGGCATCCGACATATTTGCGTTTGCGCAATGACAAGCATGCGCGTGATTGTGATCGACAGGGGTGGACGGTACAAACGCCCGTGGAAACTGTGGTCGAAGATACGGTAAAAATTGTCGCGCCGATTGAGAAAACTTTTGCCCTATCAAACCCGAAGAAAATTTATTGGCCGGTGGAGCGGTACACGAAGGGCGACATGATTGACTATTATCGCGCGATTTCTCCGTGGATGCTGCCGTATTTGAAAGACCGTCCGGTGGTGCTTACGCGTTTCCCCGATGGTATTGACGGCAAATCATTTTATCAAAAGGATGCGCCAGAATTTGCACCGGCGTGGATGCGCACCGTGCCGATTTGGAGTGAAGACACACAGCGTGATGTGCGCTATTTCGTGTGTGACGACGTGGAATCGTTGCTCTACATTGCCAACATGGGATCTATTCCCATTCACATGTGGGCCAGTCGCGTTGCCACGCTTGAGCAGCCCGATTGGTGTGTGATTGATCTCGATCCGAAAGATGCGCCGTTCAGCGATGTTGTTCGCACGGCTCTCGTGCTGCATGCGTTATGCGAGTCGATTGATTTGCCGCATTACGTGAAGACGACGGGCAAGACGGGATTGCACATCATGGTGCCGCTTCCACCGCAGTGTACATATGCGCAGTCGCGCACGTTGGGTGAGTTACTTGCGCGTGTGGTGCTGAGAGAACTGGACGAGATTGCGACGATTACGCGACACGTGACGAAGCGTGGTGCAAAAGTGTATCTCGATTATTTGCAAAATCGACATGGGCAGACGATTGTTGCGCCGTTTAGTGTGCGTCCGCTACCGGGTGCGACGGTCTCGATGCCGTTGGTGTGGGAGGAAGTGAATGAGGCGCTCGATCCGAAGGTGTTTACGATGAAGAATGCGGTGGAGCGAATGGAAACGATGGGGAAGGATCCGGTGCGGGATGTGTTGGGTGTTGTGCCGGATTTGCAGGCGGTGTTGATGCGGTTGGGGGGGAGGTTGTGAGGTTTACAGTCAATCGTGTTGAGGAATGCGTGATTGCATTACCTGTGGATGGAATTGGTATGTGATCGTTGGCAAGGTTCATCAGTGCGTGGGGGCGGGCGTGAGCGTCTCTGCGTCAGACCGAGTTATGTCGCAATATCTGCTGTATAAATCGGCGAGGGTGGTTGTGTGGGAGTATGTGCAAGATCAGCACTGGCAATTACTTGCAGACAGTTGTGGCGCGTCGCATGTTCTTGTTTAGACTGCAGAAGCGCGCTGTATAAGCCGGGCTACGCTGCTTTCTCTCGCAGTCTAATAAGCGCTAGACCTCTTCAACGGGAATCACTGTGGACGCGGCAGTCTTGCAATGGTCTGGATTCAGCGTCTCGATCTTCGCCGTAATTATCAGCATCTGGACTCGCGTGGAGACATACAGCTCGCTGAAGCGGCAGCGACGAATTGATTTTGCAAAGCGTATCGCGACGGCGCTCGTCGCTGCACAAGAATTTAAGAATGAGCTAGACGATGCTCTCGACGTGATGCGGGCATCGTTATCCGATACTTCCAAACCTCAGTCCGTAGCCGTGAGGCTGGCAGTTACAAAAACTGTGAACAGAATGGAGAGCGATTACAAAACGGCAGGAGATATCCTCGGTGGAATGGAGCAGGTAGCTATCATCATCGAGCGGCGAGGGAGCATTTCGACAATCGACGAGGCCGCGATTGAAGCAAAACTTGGCAGGTTGAAACAGACACAACTCTTGGCCAAGTTCGACGCCAAATCTTTGGCAGGGCTTGTTAAAGCAAATCCGCCACAAGGCAGTGCCGAAGGTCAGACGAGTTCCGCGCGGGAAGTAGGCTAACGAGCGTTGCTGCAGTCAAAGGCAGGGCGGTGCGCTGTGTAACTGCGGTGCTGCGCACCTCCGTTCACCGCTAATTTATTTTGAGCCTTTGCAGCAGAACGCGGCGTTAGGCCGCTTGGCGACGCTTGAGCTCAATCTTGAGCCGCATTTGCACGCCAAGCCTTTCGTACGCACCCTTCGATTCCCGTCAGGTTTTTACCGCGACCTTCTTCGCAGGCGCGCGGCCATTCGCTACGCCCTCGCGCGGGACCCTCCAGCATTGCCAGCCCGATCGCTAGCCTGCCCTCCTTGAAGCCAAGTTACAGTTGCCAAGTGCCGCGCCAGCGCGTTGCATTCGTCGATGCGCAGGAGCGCGCTGAATCAGAAGGCCTACCTTTCAGCGCACGAGCACAAGATGCACGATTCGTGGTGACTGAGCCTGCACGTACTTGCACGTCAGACCGGAAAGTGCATGTTCCGTAGCGCCTTGTACTCCGCACCTCCATCTATCGAGTAAGTCGTGAAATTTGCAACACCGACTGCCATTGACCTGTTCGCGGGCGTTGGAGGCCTGAGTACTGGCCTAAAGTCTGCGGGCTTCGACGTGCGAGCAGCCGTCGAGATGGATCCCACAGCTTCCTCGACTTATATCAAGAATCATCCCAAGACAAATGTCATCGTCGACGACATTCGCAACGTATCTGCGGAAGCGCTTCTCAGTGCCGCGCGAATTGGGGAGGGCGAGCTTGCGCTCTTAACGGCATGCCCTCCATGTCAGGGCTACTCGACTCTGCGTACGCGCCGAAAAAGCAAAGTTGTGAAGGATCCGAGGAATGATTTGATTTTCGAGTTCCTTCGACTCGTTCAGAGTGCTCGACCACGTTCGGTCCTACTTGAGAACGTTCCGGGTTTGGCCGCCGACAAGCGATTTCGGAAATTCTGTCACGTGCTACGGACCGAAGGTTATTCCGTTGACTTTACGATCATCGATGCGCAGCACTACGGAGTGCCGCAGCGACGGAAGCGGCTCGTGCTATTGGCAATGTATGATCAACCATTGCCTGAGAATTGGTCTCAATCGACATCTGAAGTTCAGGTGACCGTTCGAGACGCAATCGGCGCACTCAGCGTAGCTGGAGAAAGTGGCGATCCGTTGCACGACGCATCTGAGCGCAGAACAGATAAGACCATGCGGATAATTCAAGCCACTCCCGCAGACGGCGGAAGTCGCAAGAGCCTCGACACTTCGCTTCAGCTCAAATGCCATGCCAAAAGCGACGGTTTCTCCGACGTATACGGACGTATGAGATGGGATGCGCCGGCGCCGACCATAACTTCTGGATGCAACAACCCGTCGAAGGGGCGCTTCCTGCACCCAACCGAGCATCGGGCGATCACGCTTCGCGAAGCAGCACTTCTTCAGACGTTTCCCCCTCGATACAAATTTGACTTGTCGCGCGGTAAGGAGCACGTCGCCGCGCAGATAGGGAACGCTTTTCCGCCAAAATTGATCTTGCCAATCGCCCGGCGAATTAGACGTGCACTTTCAATCGATTGTGAACGAACTCAGAAATGACACCAAAATCAGTTGTCGACGACCTACAAGTAAGTCTTCCGGCACTCCGCGCACGCTCGGCGAAGATCGTACTCCGCGAGCTTCGTTTTCCGAATTACCGAAATCTTGCTCCGAATGAACGTCTACGGTTTGCGTTTCCAATCACGGTTCTCTTGGGAAGGAACGGCACGAACAAGAGCTCGATTCTCCATGCCATTCGCGGTAGCATGAAGGATTTTTCAGTCGCTGACTTCTGGTTTGAGACGAAGCTGGATGCGATTCCAGAAACCAAATACGGACTGAAGCAGAGTGTTACGCACACCTACAGGTTGCCTGACGGCAGTCTGGTTGAATCAATCAAATCTCGGGCTCCACGTGGCGCGTCGGATCCCGACTACTGGGAAGCTGTAAAGCCAACCAAACCATACGGATTTGCACCAAAGCAGAAGCGCGCACCACCGCTGGACGCAAACGTGATACTTCTCGATTTCCGCGCCGAGCTCCCAGCCTTCGACAAATACTTTTACTTCCCGGATCCTCAACATCTTTCGCGACTTGCGAAGCACGCTAAAGAAGCTGGTGTTCTGAGGAGAGAGTATAGAAAGCAAGACTATCTTCGCCGAAAATCTTCTCTTGTTAGGAACGAACTCGAAACTGCAGGCGAGGATTTCAGCAAGTCGGCGTTAGAGATTCTCGCGTACATACTTGAACGATCGTATAGCGCTGGCAGAGTTGTTGAGCACTCGCACTATCACGGACATACCGGCCGAACGATTCGGTTCTCGACCGAGCACGTGGACGGAGGCTACTCCGACGCGTTCGCAGGCAGCGGTGAGTCGGCCGCAGCGTTCTTAGTTCACTCAGTTCTGAAAGCGCCTGACAATTCCATTCTGCTGTTGGATGAGCCGGAGACTTCGCTTCATCCCGCTGCGCAGTCTCGGATGCTCGAATTCCTCTGTCACTATGCCATTCGGAAATCGCTTCAGGTCGTAATTGCTACGCACTCTATCCATCTCACCGAGCACTTGCCGAAGGAAGCTGTTCGAGTACTGATTCTTGGTGGCAATGGGCGCGTAACAGTGTCCGAGTCATATACAGCTCGGGAGGCGCTACACGAAGTGGCGAATCTTCCGCCTGGTAGGACGGTCTTGGTCGAAGATGACCGAGCGAAGACACTAGTACTCGGACGGCTTCTCGCTGCCGGTGGTGGCGCGGGAAAGGAGATCCGCGTCGAGGTTCGACGCGGTGGTACCGCTCGCATCTTCTCTGACATTCAAGGCTATGTGTCATCCGGAAGGAAAGATCTCTTCATACTACTGGATGGAGATCATCGTCCAACGCAGTCCTTGCCATCTAAGACGCAGGCTCCGCAGGGTATGAAAGAGATCGAGAAAATAATCGCCAACTACACGAAGGGTCCCAATGCTAGTGGGCCATCGATGTCGTTCGTCGACGCGGAAGACGCTACGGGGTACTTGGATTTCCTTCGAGATAGTGTGCTGTTTCTACCAGGAATCACGCCCGAATCGCTCGTTTGGTGTGAAACCGCAGCGGAGCTGCTGCTTAGTCCACTACCTCCAACTGTACGAGGCGCAACCACCGACAAAGAGCGGATCAGAGAGCTCGCGATTGCAACGCGCACCATGAATGAAGACTCGGTTTTTAGGTTCCTCGCCCTCAGCTTCTTTCGTCAGAACTCTAGTGACCTTGGGGAGCTTGATGAAGTGGTGTCGAAGCTGCGTGGCTGACAAGTGGATAGCGATTGAACAGTCGGATAGATAGGTGACACTTTGTCCGGGGACATCGTTAATAGTCTTTTTTGAGTGATGGTGCACCGGTCATGGTGCGGGATTGTTCGTCAAAGCGACCGAGCAGCGTTTCGTAGTAGCGCACATTCCAGACGCCATCATGCACTTCCTCGAGACCAATCATTTCGCCGTTGAGTGCTTGCGTTAAAAACTGCTGACCGTTGTGCGAGCGACACGTGCCCGCAGTGCTGATGCGACGCACGTCAAAGTGGCCGGGATAGGTCGGCGGCACGATGCGCGTGGGTAGTGGTCGTGCAGACGGATGCCACCGCGACGATGGCGTCTCGTCATTCCGTGCTTCGTGCGGTCGCACCTCGTGGCACGTCTGCACAAACGTGTTGCATACGCGCTGTGGCAACTTCGCATTCGCTGCCGCGGGTTTCGTGGCTTTCGCTTTCAACACGCGATGCATGCGTTCATGCGCACCGTTTTCGTGCGGACTGGCCGGCGCGAGGCGTTGGTGCACGATGCCGAGTTGTCATCACCACGCGTTCAGGCGATTCAATCCGTGCATGCCGTTCGATGCGAATGAGGCACCGTTCTCACTGCGAATCGCATCCGGTCATCCATGATGTCGAAACGGTCGCCGCCGCTCGCGGTGCACGCCCTGCGCCTTCACGTCGGGAAAGCTGTGGCAACACAACAGGTAGGACTGCAGTGATCGACAATCGTGAGCGGATAGCAATACACGCCGTCGCGCGTGCGAAACTGGCCGTTGAAATCGATCGTCCACACGTGGTTTGGCGCCGTCGTCTGCAGCGGTGCGGCGCCCGCGTGTTTCCAGTGCGTGCGCGACCGGCGGCGGCGCACGCGGTCGTGGCGCGCGAGGATGTCACAGATCGTGCTGCGTGCAGGCAACACGAGCAATGGATGTGCCAATGGCAATCGCTTCAAGATCTTGCGTGCGCCCCATCCGTACCAGCTGTGCTCGCCGAGAATCAGAGCAATCGTCGATTGCGACGTTTGATTCGGCGACGACAGCGCCGCGAGACTCTGCGCCTCCAATCCGCGCACCCCGAATGCCAGAAACCGCTCGCGCCATTTGTACCCCGTATTGCGACTGATGCCGTATCGCGAACACCACTCCGTCATGGTCGACTGGCCGCTCGCGAGATCCTGCGCGAAGTGATGGCGCTCAAACATGGGATCGGTCTCGAGCCAGGGCATCGCGCCATCGCTCCGAAGGGGATTCGGAAAGTGTTAACCATGTCTCCGGACAAGTGTGAACCATGTTCCTGTACTGTACCGCGATGACGCCTAAGCTTGCGTTGCTGCAGACAGCGGCTCATCGGTGCGTCGTGTAGCTCGGTCGCTTGCGCTCCCTCGTTCACGCCTTCCTATTTGAGCTGCTGCAGCAGAACGCGGCGTTTAGACATCGGAACTTGTAGTGGACTCACTTACTCAATCTGAGGTGCACAATGAATCGCGCTTCTGTTTTCACGATCACCGAGGCAATTGCGAGTGTAATCGGGCAAGGTGCGTCTTGGCGAATTATGGTTCGGAGTTGCGTGAAGGACACTCCACTGCGTCTGTCGCTCACCACTAATGACCGCAACGCCGAAGTCTTTCTGCAGATTGGCAAGGACAACTCGATGATTCTTGACGCACCGGATCGCTGCGGCCCTGATACCAGCGACTTTCATCATACCTCTTCGACTTTCCGTACAGAGTTCGAGCTGAGCATTCGCATCGGAGACCTTTCAGCAACCATTCCAATCCTTGACGCGGTGAGCACCTACAACCGCCTGCTCGGCGCGTGGGCAGAGCTCGACGACTTGATGCGCGATTCGAGCGCGTGCGCGGAGGCGTGCGTTTCAGCTGGCGCGCTCGCTGAAGCTTTCACAGCGATTAAACTCGCAGTGCCGCGTTATCACTCATCGCATTCTCTCCATGCATAATCTGACAGCCACATACAATCGCGCGATCGAACTGTGGACCAGTCTCCGCACTCAACATCCAGCGCTATCCGCACCATTGCTTGTGCATCCGACCGATGAGTACGCGCGATCTCGCACGCGGCTGATGATCGTGGGTCAAGAGACGTTGGGTTGGGGAGAGGGGCTGAATAGTGCGGAATCCCCGGAGGTTCTCCGCGAGAAGTTGCAGCAAGGCTATCGCGACTTTGACTTAGGCGCCAACTACAAAGCAACGCCGTTTTGGGACGCTTCGAATCAGCTTTATTTTGGCCTCAATCCGAGTGCGACCAGTCGCGCGTTCATCTGGACTAATCTCGTGAAGATGGACAATGCACGTCGGCGAGCAGGCCTGGAATTTGAGTC
>JANYFO010000296.1 GCA_025362635.1 Gemmatimonadaceae bacterium
GATTTCGAAAAGCTGTCGTCCGGGACCGAATACCGTTGTGTGCAACGACTGATAGCCGTTGGATTTTGGCTGCGCAATATAATCTTTAATGCGCTCTTGCACCGGTGTCCAGCCATCATGAATCACGCCTAACGCGTGATAGCACTCCAACACATTGGGGACGATGACACGAACGGCGAGCAAATCATAAATGTCCTCGTACGGCCGATCACGCTGCTGCATTTTTTTGTATATCGACCACAAATGTTTGGGCCGACCGGTAACCTCGACGTCGAGAATACCCGCGTCCGTCAGTCGCTTCTCGAGAGGCTCACGCATTTGCGCGATGAGCGATTCACGCTCGCCACGTTTGGCCGCCACCAACTTCGCGAGCGTTTTGTACGCGTCCGGTTCGAGGTGCTTAAATGAGAGATCTTCCAACTCCCATCGAACTTTCGCCATACCAAACCGGTGCGCAAGCGGCGCATACAAATCGCGCGTTTCCTGCGCAATGCGACGCCGCTTTTCGGGCGTGAGCCAGTCGAGCGTCCGCATGTTATGCAGACGGTCGGCCAATTTAATCAGAATGACCCGCGCATCTTTCGCGATGGACAGCAGCAACTTGCGATAGTTCTCGACTTGTCGTTCTTCACGAGACGACAACGGCAAGTTGGCAATCTTCGTCAGGCCGTCGACGATTTGTGCGATCTCTCCACCGAATTCCCGCTCTACATCCTCAATCGTAACGTCGGTGTCTTCGACAATGTCGTGGAGCAGACCGCTCGTCACGGTGGTCGTATCGAGTTGCAGGTCGGCGAGAATGCGTGCGACTTCCACACAATGAGACACGTACGGCTCGCCGGAATGACGTACCTGGCCGGCGTGCGCCGACTCCGAAAAGCGATAGGCGCGCACGAGCAACTCATGATCGAGTCGATCATAAGCACCATCCGGCCCTTGGCCGAATCCGGGAATCGCTTCGTGCAACGCCACCGTAGTCACAATAGTCCTGCTTCCGAAAAGCTCATGTAACGTCCTCGCCCAATGATGATGTGATCATGCACAGGGATATCAAGTAAACGCCCTGCTGCAACCATCTGCTCGGTGACCGCGCGATCTTCCGCCGATGGCGTGGGATCACCGCTCGGATGATTGTGCACCAAAATTACCGCTGCCGCACGTTCCGCGATCGCTTCGCGGAAGACTTCTCTCGGATGGACGAGCGACGAACTCAACAACCCGCGGGTAATCAGCACATCGCGTTCGAGCCGATGCTGGGCGTCAAGAATGGCGACATGAAATTCTTCGACGGGCAAATCTTGGAGGCGAGGAGCGAACGCTTCGGCGACATCCCGCGGGCCACGCAACGGCACCCCTGCGTCCCGTGCCTCCAAGGCCATCCGCCGTCCGAGTTCGAGTGCCGCGTGTACGGCAGACGCTCGAGCGGTTCCTACCCCACGCACCTTTGTAAGCGCCGCGAGCGGCATCGTGGCCAAGCGTCCCAGCGACCCTCCGGAGAGATCAAGTACATACCGCGCACAACCCAGCGCGGACCTGCCCGCACCACCTGTGCCAAAAATGGTGGCAATTAGTTCGGTTGTGTTTAACGCCTGCGCACCTAACGAGCGTAATCGCTCACGCGGTCGTTCCGTGTGTGGGAGCTCTCGGATACTTAGCGGCGCATCCGGCGGGCGGCTACGGGAAACACTCACGTCAGAACTCCTGCGACGCCGTGCGCCGCGTTCAGCCGGCCGATGCCCCTCGCAATGAGTGACGCCCCGGAGCGGCCAGCATGCACGGCTTTGATAGAACACACATCATCATACGAGCGCGCCCCCTCTCGAACGAACGGCGGCGCGACACTGCATACAACGAAGCAGGGCCGACGTACAACGTCGGCCCTGCTTCGTTCAACGCTTCATCACCAGACGCTACAGATTGGCCCCGTGACACTTCTTAAACTTCTTTCCCGATCCGCACGGGCAGGCATTATTGCGCGGCGTCATCTCCCAACCAGCAGGCAGTGCACCACCACCGACCTCGAGCGAACGCACGCTGCCCGCGCCCACTACCGCTGGCATCCCACGCGCAATCGTTCGCACGGGCTCCAGCGGAGTAATGACGTGTCCATTCGTGTTGTCTCCAGCGTCCTCGCCATCAAAAAACGGCTCGTCGTCTGGCACGTCTTCAAGAATACCCATCGCGTTAAAGCGCTTGGTCGGACGCCCATCACCGGGTCGACCTCGTGAATCCGGCGGCGCGAACTGAATGGTCTCGTTCACGGGCGTTGGCTCAAACACCAATTGTGCCTTCAGAAAGCGCTCTGTAAATGTGTTCGCCAAATCATGCATCAGATCGACAAACATGCCGTACGCATCCTGTTTGTACTCCACCAACGGATCCTTCTGCCCCCACGAGCGATAGTGAATCGACGCCCGCAGTTGATCGAGATCGTACAAATGATCTTTCCACTTTTCATCCAGCGCATTCAACATCACGAGCGAGAGCAGGCGCGCGGCAAAGCCCTCACCGGTTTCATCCTGCACCGCGTTGAGACTTTCTCGTTTCATATCAAACGCTGCGCGTCCTGCGGCAACCGCCGCAGATTGTGCATCTTCAAGCGACGTCGGTTTCGATTCCCCGGTAAACTCTGGCACCTGCAGCATGTAGTGCATCAACAGGTCTTGCTGCACGTACTCGAAATCCCACTCTTCGGGTCGATCAAACGTGGCCAAGGCTTGTTCCACGCGACGTTGCACACCGCGATCAATCATCTTCAGCGCTTCGGCCTTCAACTCTTCGCCGCCTTCCAACGCAAATGAGCGCAATGAGTAAATCACCTCACGCTGCTGATTCATCACGTCGTCGTACTCCAGAAGCCGTTTACGCGATTGGAAATTTTGTAATTCCACACGCTTCTGTGCTTGTTCGATGGACCGCGTGATGAGGACGTGCGTGAGCACTTCCCCATCTTGTGCACCCATGCGATCCATCAACTTGGCAATACGATCAGAGCCGAACAATCGCATCAAGTCGTCTTCAAGCGACAGGAAAAATTGCGACGCGCCGGGATCGCCTTGACGACCAGCGCGTCCGCGCAACTGCCGATCAATGCGACGCGATTCGTGCCGTTCAGACCCGATAATATGCAGACCGCCCGTCTCCTGAATCTCGACCTCTTTGCCGTCGACGTCTAACACCTGCGAGGGCTTCGACTCGGTAACGCCACCACCGAGTTTGATGTCCGTACCGCGGCCAGCCATGTTGGTCGCTATCGTGATTGCGGCCGCCTGGCCAGCACCCGCAACAATTTCTGCCTCGCGCTGATGGTACTTCGCATTGAGCACGTTGTGCTTCAGTCCCGCGCGCGCAAACAACCGCGCCAATGTTTCGGACGCTTCGACGCTGGCCGTACCCACAAGTACGGGATAGCCAAGTTCATGTAAACGCTTCGTCTCCTCAACGATGGCGTTGTACTTCTCGCGCCGCGTCTTGTAGACCAAGTCCTGTCGATCATCGCGCGCGATATCGCGATTCGTCGGAATCACCGACACCGCGAGACCGTAAATCTCGTGGAATTCGTTTTCTTCTGTTTCCGCCGTACCGGTCATACCAGACAGCTTTTCGTACATGCGGAAATAATTCTGAATCGTCACCGTGGCGAGCGTTTGCGTCTCGCCTTTCACCTGCACGTTTTCCTTTGCTTCCACGGCTTGGTGCAGTCCTTCACTCCACCGACGGCCCGGCATCGTACGGCCCGTGAACTCGTCGACGATGAGCACCTGCGCATCTTGTACGACATAATTGACATCTTTCTCGTACAGCGCATGCGCGCGTAGCAGCTGGTGAATGATGTTCAGCCGCTCGCTCTTCATTGCGTACTCCCGCTCGATCACCGCACGCTGTTCGAGACGCTCCGTGGGGGTGAGATCATGATCGCGATCAATCTGCCCGATTGTGGTGGCGATGTCGGGCAACACAAACGCGTCATGTGCGTCCGGCGATAACCAATCAAGTCCCTGCTCGGTGAGGTGCACCGTATGTCCTTTCTCATCGAGCACGTACAGCAAATCGTCTTCGAGCGTACGAAATTGCTGCTTGCTGGCAGTAATTTTTCGATCCGCAATCACGTCGAGTTCCATCCGTTGCACGAGCTGCTTCACGCCTTGCTCCTGCAGTGCTTTCATCAGTTTCTTGTTTTTCGGGCCGCCCAACTGCGCCGTGTAAAATTGGAGCGCCGCCGTCTGCGTTTCTCCCGCTTCGAGTGCGCGCTCCGCTTCACCGACCAACGTATTTACGAGATCGGACTGACGACGCACGAGGCGCACCACGGACGCATTAAATTCGGCATACTGTCCGTCGCTCTCGTTACCCACCGGGCCCGAAATGATGAGCGGCGTACGTGCTTCGTCGACAAGAATTGAATCCACTTCGTCGATGATCGCGTACACGTGCTGTCGTTGCACGCGCTGATCCAACGTGACCACCATGTTGTCACGCAGATAATCAAATCCGAACTCATTGTTGGTGCCGTACGTGATGTCGCTGCCGTACACCTCGCGACGCTCATACGAACCCGCCTCCGTGTCATCCAAGCAGCCCACCGTGAGGCCGAGCCACCGGTAAAGATGTCCCATCCACTGCGAGTCACGTCGTGCGAGATAGTTGTTGACTGTCACAAGATGCGCGCCGCGACCGGTGAGCGCATTGAGATACAGCGGCAGCGTCGCCACCAGCGTTTTCCCCTCACCAGTCGCCATTTCCGCGATGCGGCCTAAGTGCAGTTGAATACCGCCGATGAGCTGCACTTCGTACGGGATCATGTCCCACACGAGCGCGTTGCCCGTCACTTGCACGGTGCTCCCCTTGAGCCGTCGACAAGCCTCACGCACGGTCGCAAACGCTTCCGGCAGGAGTTCGTCGAGCATCTCCACAATCGCGGTTCGTAGCTCACTCTCGGCACCCGCGCGACCGTCGACCCCGTGCAAGTCGTGGTCGATGCGCTCGCGCTCTTCTGGCGCCGCCGCACTCAGTTTCGCCGCCTTCAACTCGGCAATGCGCAGTTCGATCGGACCAGTGCGCGCGGCAATGCGCTCACGGAAACGCGTTGTCTGCGCTTGGATTTCGCTATCCGACAAGGACGCAATACGCGCTTCGACCGCGACGATCTCGTCGATGATCGGCTGCACGCGACGACGTTCCCGTTCGTGCCGCGTGCCGAACACGCGACTGATCATTCCCTTCAGCATACAACCCCGATGGCGACGAGTGGACCCGTGATGCACCGTGCAGACCGCACCACCACACCCTCGCTCACGCGATCACGCGCGTTCGACGACAGCCTCGGTGCTCGGCGCCTGCACATACAAACGAGCGGATGCGATATAGGCAGCAACGGCATCTGGAACGAAGCCCCGAATGGAGCGTCCGTCGCGGACACGCGCTCTAATTTCAG
>JANYFO010000299.1 GCA_025362635.1 Gemmatimonadaceae bacterium
CGGACACAACGTTTTCTTCGATCATCAACGATCCGAAGTCGTTGCAGCCATAGCGCAAGGCCATCTGCCCCACCTTCATGCCCATCGTGACCCAGCTCGATTGCAAATTCGGCACGTTGTCGAGGACAATGCGAGCCAGCGCCACGTTTCGCAAATACGTGATGGCGTCGGTCTTTGGCATATGCGACATCGACGGTGTGTTTTCCGGTTGCAGCGGCCAACAAATAAAGGCGGTAAAACCGCCTGTGCGGGCCTGTACTTCGCGCACGCGCTGCAAATGTTCGATACGCTCGGCAAGCGTTTCTCCGATGCCATACATCATGGTCACCGAGGTCTTCATGCCTTCGTTGTGCGCGAGCTCCATAATTTCAAGCCAGCGATCTGCGCCGGCCTTTTTTGGTGCCGCAATGTCTCGTACGCGCTGGACGAGAATCTCGCCTCCGCCGCCGGGAATGGAATCAAGACCGGCGGCTTTCAATTCGCGTATGACATCCCGCGCATCCATGCGGAATCGCGTTGAGAAAAAATCAACCTCGCTCGGCGAAAATCCATGAATATGAATGGGATGATAGCGCTTGATGTAGCGCATAAGGTCGAGATACCACTCGAACGGGATATACGGATTGTGCCCGCCTTGAAAAAGAATCTGCACACCGCCGAGCAGTTTCGTCTCTTCGATTTTTTCGCCGATTTGTTCGAACGAGAGCGTGTATCCTTCGTGATGCTTCGGACGACGATAGAACGCGCAGAAACCGCAATCCGCTACACAGACGTTGGTGTAGTTGATGTTTCGGTCGACGATATACGTGACAACGTTGCCGGGATGCAATGCTTCGCGAACGCGATCGGCTTCGAGCCCAAGTTCGAGAAGTGGTGCGGTGGTATAGAAGTCGAGAAGGTCGCGCATGAGATGCGGCTCAGGCTGCAGGAAGAAACGCCAACGTGCCGTCCGGCACGCGTCCAGCGAGCACCAACCGACGAAAAAATTCGGTGAGCCCGGCTAGGTGCGGATAGGACAACCGATAATCCAACCCAGAGAAATACTCCGCGCAAGCACGACGTGAGACGCCACTCGCAACCGCGGCTTGTGCCGACAAGATATCCAAATGTTGAAGTCCCCAGTCACGCGACGCAATCAGTGACGCATGCGCGGACAGCGCGGCATGCACTGGCGTTGTTCGCTGCGCGACCCATACGGCAAATACAAACGGCAGCCCCGTCCACGATTTCCACGCTGCGCCCAAGTCGATACGATACGGGTATCGCTCAGCGAAGATACCGCCGCGATTTGCGTCATCATAGAGTTTGAGCGCCGCATCTCCAATAACTAGTCGCGCCTCGTGCGGCGTCTCATCGAAACGCGCGACGTCGGCGAGTTCGGCGTCGCCGAGCACGAACTCCGGACGCGCGTGCCAAACATGCTCGAAGAGGAGCTCAAGCAGCGCGACACTTGTCATCGAGCTGCGGCTCACCAACACGCGTTGACCGGTAAGCTCGCTCGGCGCGCGTCGCGAAAAAAGAAGCACGCTGCGAACCGGTCCATCGCTCGTGATCCCAAGTTCCGGCAAAAGCAAATATCGCTGCGCGTCGCGTGCGTATTCAACGGCGGACACCACACTAACATCGAGTGCGCCGTTGGCCATCAATCGATTCAGCGTGGTCGGAATACCGTCAATGAGCGTGCCATTAATTGGTACCACGCCACGGTCGATGCCGCCGTAGACAGGATAACAGTTAATGTACGGAATGCGTCCGATGCGAAGCATTGCGATGAAGCTTAGGTGGTTGCGACAGCCACAACATCCTGCACCGTGTCGGCGGAATCGTGTTCGCCAAACTCTCGAAGCACGTTATAAAACGAATCACGCTCGGCCGGTTGCTTGCCTGCGCCGCGAATGAGCGTGAGCAGCTCCGCTAGCGTCATACCCTGCGGCGTGTGTGCGCCGACGGCATGGTAAATTTTTTCGCGCACCACCGTGCCCTCGATGTCGTTGACGCCGAAATGCAGCGCAATTTGGGACACCGCCGACGTCACCATGATCCAATGTGACTTGATATGTACGAAATTATCGAGGAACAATCGTCCGACTGCGAGATTCCGTAGGTCATCAAAACCAGTGGACGCAATGCCTTCACGGCCTAATGTTTTTCCAAGCTCGTTGTCATCCGGGTGATACGAAAGTGGAATGTAGGCGAGAAAACCGCCGGTTTCATCTTGCAAATCACGCAGCATCGCTAGGTGCTCCATCCGGTCCTCGATGGTCTCGACATGTCCGTAGAGCATGGTGCAATTTGAGCGGATCCCCAATCGATGCGCGGTGCGGTGGACGTCGATGTAATCGGCACCACCAAGTTTCTTGTCGGCAATTACATCGCGTACTGCCGCGCTAAACGTTTCGGCGCCGCCGCCGGGCATCGTATCAAGTCCGGCGTCTTTCAACGCACGCAGAACGTCCTCACGGCTCATCTTCTCGATGCGCGCGATGTGGGCAATTTCTACAGCAGTGAGCGCCTTAATGTGGACGTGGGGATGTCGCGTTTTGAGCGCGCGGAACATCGTGGTGTAATACGTAAGTCCGGCCTTCATATCGAGTCCACCAACGATGTGGAACTCGCGTGTAATTGTCCCGTCCGCGCGATCTGATTCGGCGAGCACTTGCTCGATCGTGTAACGATATGCCCCCGCTTCTTTCGGGAGTCGTGCGTAGCCGCAAAACGCGCACGTCGTGCGTAATACGCAGACGTTGGTGGGATTAATGTGCTGATTGGACGCGAACGTCACGCGGTCACCGTGCCGGGCACGGTTGGCCGCGTCGGCCATCGCGCCCACGCCGAGTAAGTCCGCCGACCGAAAGAGTGTTGCACCGTCAGTCTGCGTGAGACGCTCGCCGCGACGCAGCTTCTCGCCAATTGGGAGAAGCACCGGGTCACGAAGACGCGCGAGGTCGAACGAAATTGGAGTTGGCATGTGAACGTATTCGGGCAAATGCGAAGCGAAAGGCGACGCGCTACTTCACCACGATGAACGAGTTGGCGCGCTTACTCGTGCCAACGCTTAAGCGCGATCGTGACATTGTGGCCACCAAAGCCGGAGCTGTTGGAGATTGCCACTTCGATATCCCGCGTTCGCGGCACGTTCGGTGTGTAGTCGAGATCACAAGCAGGATCTGGTGTATGCAAGTTGATCGTCGGCGGAACAATTCCATCACGCATCGCGAGCGCGCAGGCAATAAACTCGACCGAACCGGCGGCACCGAGCATGTGGCCAGTTGCTGATTTCGTCGAACTCACTGACAGCGCGTGTGCATGTGCACCAAACACCGCGTGTATTGCTTTCGACTCGTTGGAGTCGTTGAGCGGTGTGGAGGTGCCGTGTGCATTGATGTACTGCACGTCAGTGACGGCAAGCTGGGCATCGCGCAGTGCACGACGCATGGAACGTTGTAGGCCCTCGTGCGCGTCTGGCTGGCCTGTGAGCGAATACGCGTCACCCGTGGCAGCGTAGCCTCCCACTTCGCCGTAAATCCGTGCTCCACGGCGACGGGCGTGCTCCAGCTCTTCCAACACAACAACGCCTGCCCCTTCACCAAGCACGAACCCATCACGGGTTGCGTCGAATGGGCGCGATGCTGTTGCCGGCGCATCATTGCGCGTGGACAAGGCCCCCATATTGCCGAAGCCACCCACCGCCATGGGCGCAACGGCCGCTTCGGATCCGCCGGCGAGCATTACATCTGCGTCGCCGTATTGAATGATGCGAAATGCGTCTCCGATGGCATGCGCGCTCGATGCACAGGCGGACACCGTAGCGTAATTCGGCCCTTTCGCCTCAAAGCGCATGGATACGATCCCTGCGGCGATGTCCGAAATAAACATCGGAATAAAAAACGGCGAAATTTTGTTTGGCCCGAGGGCGCGGTACACATCGTGTTGCTCTTCAAACGTGCGTAGCCCACCGATGCCACTACCAATTATGACGCCACACATTTCTGGGTCGAATGTGCCCGGCGCAAGGCCGGCATCCGACATTGCTTCGATGGATGCCGCAACAGCAAACTGCGTGTACAAATCGGCGCGCTTTGCTTCCTTGCGCTCCATAAACGCGAGTGGATCAAATCCTTTCACTTCCGCTGCAAAACGCACATGAAACTTCGATGCGTCAAACTTGGTGATCAGCGCAGCACCCGACGCACTCGCGAGGAGTGCCTTCCAAGTCGTCGCCACATCGTTCCCAACGGGTGTAATCGCGCCGAGCCCCGTGACGACGACCCGCCGCCGCATCACCCCGTAACCTTCGCCTCGAGATACGCGACCGCGTCACCAACTGTGCGGAGCTTTTCAGCATCTTCATCCGGAATATCGATGTTAAACTCTTTTTCGAATTCCATCACCAATTCGACGATGTCAAGGGAATCGGCGCCAAGGTCTTCGATGAAGCTTGCCTCGGGCGTGAGCTTCTCGCGCTCTACTCCGAGCTCCTTTTCGATGATATCCTTGATCTTCGACGCATGATCCGACATAAGAACTATTCCTCTGAGTTGTGATGGTAGACTACAAAAGCTAGCGAGGCGGGCACGCGGCAGGGAGGGTCTTCCACCGTTACATCACCAGCCCGCCGTCGACGACAAACACCTGGCCGGTAACATAGCTGGTCAGGTCGGATGCGAGCACTGCCACTATGCCCGCGATATCGCCGGGAACGCCTAATCGGGCAAGCGGTATGCCGGCGCTTAGTGACTGTCGAGCCTCAGCGCTGATGGAGGCGGTCATGTCGGTTTCGATAAATCCCGGCGCCACCACATTGGCCAGAATATTTCGTGACGCGAGTTCCTTCGCGATGGACTTGGTCATGCCAATAAGACCCGCCTTGCTCGCCGCGTAGTTTGCTTGGCCCTTGTTGCCTGTGAGTCCAACCACGCTCGCGATATTGATGATGCGACCCCATCGGCGTTTCATCATCCCGCGACTTGCAGCGCGACAGGTTGCGAATGCACCGCGCAAATTCGCGTTAATAACCGCATCCCAATCGTCATCTTTTAATCGCATGAGCAGATTGTCGCGCGTTACGCCGGCATTGTTGACGAGGATATCGAGTTGACCGAAATCGCGCTCAACCGCCTCCACGAGTGAAGTGGCCGCGCTGATGTCGGCGACGTCGGCCGCATATCCCCGCACATCGCCGCCCGTGTGTTGTGCGATTTCACGCGCGCACGCTTCGGCGCGCGTGATGTCCCGCCCAGTGACCGCAACGCGAGCGCCAGCCGTTGATAGCGTCTCGGCGATCGCTCGTCCGATACCGCGCGTTGCACCCGTAACGAGTGCGACACGTCCGGTTAGGTCGATTGTGATGCCGCGCAACTCTTCAGACATTTGTTCCTGCCGACGCAAGGAGGGATTCAATTTCCGCGACGGTGCCGCACGGCGCTGTCTTAATATCCGGTGCGATCCGTCGTGCGAGTCCTGTCAGCACGTGTCCTGCTCCGATCTCAACGAACGTGGCCTCTGGATACATCGCGGCGAGTCGCATCATCACGCGCATCCATTGGACCGGGGCGGTAAGTTGCTGCACCAGCAATGCACGCGCGCGCGCAGCGTTGATAACTGGTTCGGCATTTACGTTGGCGATGACCGGATGCTTGGGGTCCAACCAACGCGCGGTGTCCAATACCGCGTCAAGTCCGGTCACCGCCGGTTCCATCAACGGCGAGTGGAAGGCACCGCTCACGGGTAACGGCAGGCAGCGCTTGGCCCCTGCTGCTTTCGCCAGCAGCATCGCGCGATCCACACCGGCCACTTCGCCGGAAATCACCACCTGCTCTCCGCTATTGTAGTTTGCGGGTACCACCACCGCGCCCTCCGCCGATGCTTGTTCGCAGATCGATTCGATCGACACGGAGAGCACCCCGATAATCGCGGCCATCGCCCCGGGTCGAGCGAGGCCTTGCTCGAACATCAGTGTTCCGCGACGGCGCACTATGCGCGCCGCGTCCGCGAGATCGTATGCGCCGGCTAAGTAATACGCCGAGAACTCGCCTAAAGAATGTCCGGCGGCTGCACACACGGATGGTCCGATTGCGTCACGGACAACCGCCCACACGGCGGCGCTGTGCGCAAGGAGCGCGGGTTGCGCGTTCAGTGTGCGCGTCAGCTCGTCGACAGGCCCATCGAAGGCCAACGTCGACAGTGCGCAGCCGACTGCATCGTCGACGGTGTGAAAGGCGTCACGCGCTGCCGGGAAGGCATCGTACAGATCTTTTCCCATGCCGACGCGCTGCGAACCCTGTCCGGGTAGAAGCAGAACGTATTCCATAGACATCTCGCGACTGATACGAGCGGTGTCGGTGCTCAGAAGCGCACCACCAAGGAGCCCCACGTGAATCCAGCACCGAATGCTGCGAACAGCACAGTCATGCCTTCTCTCACGCGACCTTGTTCTATGGCATCATTGAGCGCAATCGGGATCGACGCCGCTGAGGTGTTGCCGAACCGATCCACGTTGACGAATACGCGATCCATCGAGATCCCTGCGTGCTTCGCGGTGGCTTCGATGATGCGAATATTGGCTTGATGTGGAATAAGCAAATCGACATCGGCAGCGGTGAGTTTTGCGGCATCGAGTGCGCGGTCGGTAGCATCCGCCATCGCGCGTACGGCGTGTTTAAACACCTCGCGTCCGGACATGCGTACATACTGCCGACGCTGCGTTTCCAATTCTGCGGTGAATGGTTCTTCTGCACCACCGCCCGGTCGCCACAGCAATTCTGCCAGCGCACCGTCGGAACGCATAAAGCTTGAGAGGATACCTTTTTGTCCACCACGAGTGCGACGCAGAATTGTCGCACCGGCGCCGTCAGCAAACAGGATACACGTGTTGCGATCAGTCCAATCCACGACGGTACTGAGCTTCTCCGCACCAATCACCAACACGGTTTCTGCGGTGCCGGAATGAATGAGGGATTCACCAACAATTGCGCCGTATAACCATCCAGAGCATGCGGCCGCGATGTCGAATGCGGAGGCACGTGTGCATCCCAACTCGGATTGCAACTCAACGGCGGTTGCCGGTAACAATCGATCAGGCGTAGCGGTGCCGAGAATAATGACGTCGATCTCGCCGGGCTGCACGCCTGCTTTTGCCATCGCTTGTCGAGCAGCGTCGGCACTGAGTGACTTGACCGATTCGCCAGGGCCCGCGATGTGTCGCTGCCGAATGCCGGTACGCTCGATGATCCACTGATCGTCGGTTTCGAGGCCCATTGCCGCGATGTCATCGTTCGTGACGATGCGCTTCGGCACCGCGTGCCCGGTTCCGGCTATGTACGCGTACGGACGTTTCATGCTAGGCTCCCACGTCGTGTAGCCGTCTGCATTGGGATCGCGAGCGCGAGTTGGCGACCAATCTCCTCGGTCATACCGGATTCGACAGCACGGAAAGCAACGCGAATGGCGCTGTTGATTGCGCGCGGCGAGCTCTTCCCGTGTGCAATGATGGAGACACCACGCACGCCGAGGAGAGGTGCGCCGCCATGTTCATCGGCGTCAAGATGTTTCAGTGCGCCCATGAGTGTCTTCGCATCGATACTTGCAGCACTTGCTACCATGTCAACTAGCATGGGCGCGAGTCGCTCGTAGAATTTCAGCAGGACATTTCCGACAAACCCATCGCAGACGACGACGTCGATCGGTCCGCGATCGCACCTGCCATGCGGTAGATCGCGCCCTTCGACATTGCCGATGAAATTCAGTCCTGCCTGATTAAGCAGTTGGTGCGCTGCTTTCACGACGGCGTTGCCTTTCTCGGGCTCTTCGCCGATGGACAACAAGCCAATGGTCGGATTGTCGCGGCCGAGGAGATTGCGCGCATATACGTCGCCAATGCGAGCGAATTGTACAAGTTCTTCCGGCGAACAATCGACGTTGGCACCTGAGTCCAACACGAGCATGGGCTGCCGAGATGTTGGAAAAATGGTGCCGATTGCCGGCCGTGTGAGTCCGGCGTGCAACTTGAAGAGGAACAGCGACGCCGCCATCTGCGCGCCAGTGTTTCCGGCGGACACGAATCCGTGTGCATGTCCATCGACGACGCGTTTTAGGCCGACGACCATCGAACTGTTCGTTTTGCTGCGCAGTGCAGCGGACGGTCGGTCGGACATCTCGATGACATCCGGCGCTTCGACGACGTGGAGTCGGGTTCGCTCACGCGCGAGTGACGACAATTCGCCGCAGAACAGCGCGTCGAGTTCGGTCTCGATAACGGCCGTACGGCCGATCAGTTCAATGTCATGCTCCCGAGGGAGCTCGGCGAGCGCGTGGATCGCTCCCGCAATGGGGGCCCGAGGAGCGAAGTCGCCCCCCATGGCATCCACGGCGATGCGCGCCAAACTTACGCTTCCTGCGCGGTTACTCGCTGCTCACCGGCATAGAACCCGCAGTCTGCACAGACACGGTGCGGGCGCTTCATCGTGCCGCATTGCGGGCATGATTGGATGACGATCGCTGGTGCGACCTTGTGCGTGTTGCGGGCGCGCTTTTTCCGCTTGGAGGTGCGGCGCTTCGGTACGGCCATAGTGCCCTAACCTGAACGTTCGAGACTGAAAAATCCGTCAAGCGTCGGCACTGCGCGCGTCGCGCAATCCCGCCCAACGGGGATCGATAGCAGGAGCACACGAACATGCTCCGGTATTACGGTCGGCACCACACGTGGCGCACAGACCCAAACAATCGTCGCGACAGAGTGCGAACATCGGAGCGGCAAGTAGCCACTCCTCGCGCACGGCCGACCGAAGATCGAGCTCTCGTGCACCAGCCGGAATCGGAACGACGTCGTCTTCTTCCGCCTCGTCCACGCCGGCCTCTGCAAAGATTAGAGAGACCTCGCTTGACACCGCCTTCGTGACTTCGACCAAGCAGCGCCGGCACTCGGCAAAAACAGTACCCTCGATGACGCCGCTAAAATAAAACCGCCCATGACCTGCACCAGAAAGCCGACCGCGTACCTGCACGCCATCGCCCACCGGACGGTTGTCGTCATCTTCCCAGATCGGATCTACGGCTGCGAGCAGTCCATCTACGCTCTCAGCACGCGCTTCCACGCTTCTGA
>JANYFO010000412.1 GCA_025362635.1 Gemmatimonadaceae bacterium
GCGAGCCCTCATTTTGCACGCCGGTCGCCCGCTCACGGCCAAACAGCTCTGGGATCTGGTGTGGGACCGCGAGTTTGGCGATTACGCCGTGCATGTGCGCGTGCACATCACCCACCTGCGACGGAAAATTGAACCAGATCCCTCCAATCCACGGCTCATCATTACAGATCCCGGAGTCGGCTATCGCTTCGTTGCACCATGATGCAGTCGCGTTCCTGGCGTAGTACTGTCGTCTGGGTTGGTTGGTTGGGCGCTTGGCTGCTGGTGACGGTGTTTTTTAATAGTCTCTCGGATATGCCCACCATACGCATTGCGCACGGCGTCTTGGCGTATCTGCTGCTCATTATTGGTGCGAGTCGCGAAGCGAAACTCGCGTTATCCGTCGTAATGGTGGTGTTGGGTTACCTCGCGGTCGACTGGATTTTTGTGCCGCCGCGTCACGCGCTTGGCATGCCGTCGGACCTCGATTTTGTACTGCTCGTCGGGTTCGTGCTCACTGGTGCCGTGATCTCACGACTGATGACGCGTCTTCGTCGCGCTGCGGAAATCGCGACCAACCGTGCCGCCGAAATTGAGCGACTCAGCGAGGAGCGACTCGCGCTCGAACGCGACGCCGCGTGCATCACGGTGCTGAACGAGGCGGAACGTCTAAAGAACGCCCTCATCGCGTCGCTCGTGCACGATCTGCGAACGCCCGTTGCCACGATCTGCCTTTTGGCCGATCCCGAGTCGGGAGTCGCGAGCCGCATCGCATTGGATCGCGTTGGCGAAGAAGCGCGGCGGTTAGGCGACTTCCTTGCTACGATGCAGCGGTTCGTATTTGTCGGCGCAGGTGACGGTTCACAGTTGGTCATCGAACCGCATGTCGTGGACGACTTAATCGGTACCGCCATTCGATCGGCAGGCATCGGCCTCCTCGGGCATCCTGTGCGAGTGCACCTGCCGCCAACCACCGAGCTCCTTATGGTCAACTGCGATCTCACACTCTCCCTCCAGATTCTTGGCAATCTGTTGCAAAACGCGTCCCGGTATTCACCTGCCGGCACACCCATCGACGTCACAGCACGCGCTGGTGACGGTGAGATTTGCATCACGGTCTCCGACCGCGGACCGGGACTGGCGCAGGATGAACTGGAGTCGGTGTTTAAACCGCTACACCGTGGCCGCGCCGCGCCGCGCACAGAAGGTATTGGCATGGGGTTGGCGATCTCGCGCACATTTGCGCGCGCACAGCAGGGCGACGTGCACTATCAGCCGAGGCCCGGTGGTGGTGCGGAATTCAGATTGGTACTACCCGCTTCGGCGCGAGTCCGTGCGCCGCAAGCGGAGTTACGCACGCGCTAAGGACGCGCCAAACTACGGATTACCTGGATCCGCGTCGGAGGCTGGTTCGATCGGCAATCCAGTGTCCGGATCAATGGCCTCATCCGCCTCATCGGGCAAACCAAGCAGCTTGCGACGCGCCCGCTCTTCGCGTTTCGCGTCTTTCTTTGCCTGTCGCTCCATTTCCTTCCGGCGCTTCTCGTAATCGTAGTTCGGTTTGCGTGCCAAGCGAGGAAACTCCAGTCCGTGCGTGTTGCGGGAAAAGGGAGACGTGTCACTACCGTCTCTGCCGCCCGGGTCTCGTTCGGCTACCGGAACATAGTGGCGGGCGCGCCAGCACGGTCAAATATTGGCCGCCGCCTGTAGCTGCGCACCTGGGCCTTGGCTGTCGCGACGCTCGTACTGTCCAGTCGCGGTAAGCTCCCACGCGGTCGCGTCGTTGAAATAGCGGAATAGGAGCTGATCTAACTGCGCGCGGTTGGCCGCGTCGCACACCGGCACCAGTAATTCGACGCGTCGACGAAGATTGCGTGGCCGCAAGTCAGCTGAGCCAATAAAATATTCTGGATCGCCATCATTTTCGAAACGATAAATGCGCGAGTGCTCGAGAAACCGTCCCACCACAGAGACTACGCGAATCGTTGCCGAAAGATTTTGCACGCCGGGTCGCAGCGTGCAAATACCACGCACCACCAAATCGATGCGCACACCAGCCCGTGATGCCGCGTACAGCGCACGCACGACTTCCGAATCGGCCAATCCGTTGAGCTTAATCGCGATGCCCGACGCACGTCCGTCGCGCGCGTGCTGCGCTTCGCGCGCAATGCGCGCTAAGAGCTCGGGTAAAAGCTGGTGCGGCGCGACAAGTGCGCCGTGCGCCAAACTTCGCGGGGGACGCGACGAGCCAGTCAGCTCGTTAAACAAATCAGCCACATCGGTTGTGATTGCGTCGCGCGCGGTGAAGAGGGAAAGGTCAGTGTACTGTCGACCAGAGCGCGTGTTATAGTTGCCCGTCCCAACATGGACGTATCGCGCGAGGCGTGCACCTTCGCGACGCACAATCAACGCCACCTTCGCGTGTACTTTCAGCCCCACTAAGCCGTACACGACTCGACCACCAGCACGCTCCAATGCGCGCGCCCAATGCACGTTGTGTGCTTCGTCAAACCTTGCTTGTAGTTCGACCAACGCGAAGACTTTTTTTCCTGATCGCGCTGCAGCGAGCAACGCTTCGACCACCGGCGACGGATCGCCCACGCGATAGAGCGTAATCTTTATTGTCGTCACGTCGGGATCAGCCGCAGCGTCTTTCAAAAAACGGACGACCGTGTCATCGAATGATTCGAACGGATGATGCACGAGGATATCGCCCGCGCGGATCGCGTCGAACATCGACACGTCGCGCGCGAGCGGCGAACGCGGAACCAGCGGCGGAAATTCTAACGCAGCCGTGCGTGGAACTGGTAACGCCGAGAGACAGCGCAAGTCGAGCAGCCCATCGATCACCTGGACATCGTCAACCGTACTTTCCATCTCGCGTCCAATCGCCTCGCGCCGAAGGCTGTCGAGGATGAGCGCGCTGACATGTGGCGGCATGCTGCGTTCAACTTCCACTCGCACGGCGGGGTTATGCAGGCGCCGTTCAGCGGCAGATTCTACGGCGCCAAGCAAATTATTTTGATCGTCGTCCTGCAACAGTAAGTCGCCGCCCCGCGTCACGCGAAAGAGATACGTGCCGTCCACGAGGGCATTCGGATACAACAAATGCGCGTTGGCACGCAGCACTTCCTCAATCGCGATCACATCGTTCCCGCGTCCGAGCACCGGCAATAAGCGCGGCACATCGCGCGGGAGTTCGTGCTCCGCCAAATGCGTGCGTCCGCCCAGCACACCGCGAAACACCACCGCCACAAAAAGTCCGAGATGCGGCAAATGCGGCAGCGGGTGACCCGGACTCAACGTGATGGCCAACGGCATCAAGTCTGGCTGAATCTCGTCGAGGTACCGCGTCCGCAGTGCTTCACGCTCGCCATCGGTGAGCATGCTCCACGTCACGACATGCACACCCGCGCTTTCAGCGTCGCGCAAGCATTGCGCCGCGCATCGCGACTGCGCCGCAAGAATCTCGGCGATCGCGTGCGTCACCGCCGCTAATCGCGCCCGAGCCGTCAATCCATGCGCCTCGTGCGTCGGCACATCGCCAGAATCGTCCGCAGCCGCTCGGCGTAATTCCGCCATGCGCACCATGTACAACTCGTCAATGTTGCTGGTCACAATACCCAAGAAACGCAAACGCTCGAGCAGCGGAACTGTCGCGTCTTCCGCGAGCGCCAACACACGTCGCTGAAACGCGAGGAGACTCAACTCTGGGTTGAACATCTCCGCGCTTTCATGCCAGTGCTCAGTGTGTAACAACACAATCACTTAAAACGCGACGTTCAAAGTCCTTCGGTGTCGCAAGGTCGCGGTAGAACTCGTCGAAGTAGCTCAGCGTCGCTTTGACGGTGCGCGGTTGTAGTAAGCGACCGACATCGTCAGCATACAACGCGTAAATTGCATCCTTTTTTTCCTTAAAGACGTCGCTGGCCTTGGCATATGCAGCTTTATTTGCGCAATAGCCGCGAAATTGACGATCACGCACGTGCACGCTGCGCATGTGTGGATCGGCCGTCGCGTAGGAGGCATCGACCGCGCCCGAGTAATCGAAATCGAAGACGACGGGTAGCAAGTCACCGTTTGATTTCTGTACGATCTCGGTATTGTGCAGGCCTGCAAACGAAAAATCAGTATTGCCGATCATGTACTCGAAAAGAAACGTGAGCGTTTGCAGGTCCGTGTCGAGATCCTCCGGACCGGCGCCCTTCGTTTTCACAATCCGACCGCCAAGTCGCGCCGCGAGTTGTGCCGGGTCTTCGAGCAGAAATCCGTAGCGCGTGGTCTCGACCTTGCCGCTCGCGCTGTCGACGTACGTCACGCGCATCAAACGCGCTTGATGACTCGCTGGCGTAAGGAGGTGATAGACGCGATAGAGCATGTACTCCTGCAAAATGAATTGCTCATACGCGTCCGAGTTGCGGCAGTAGCTCACCAACTTCGGTTCGTGCAATTCGTGGAAGATGGTGCCTTTGGTATTCGCTCCAGAAAACTTCCAACGCACCGGCGGGAATTCACAGTTTTTTAGGCGCCAGATACCGCGTGTTTTTGCCGTGGCTGGCACCACCACGGATTTTCCGGCCGAGTCGACCACGGCGACGGTCGCGGCGTGCCACGGGGACGTTCCACCTTTGTCCTTGCGCAGCAGTTTGAGATTCGTGGTGAACGTAATGGCAACTGGCATTTCGCTTTGAAAAAACGGCGATGGTTTTGCAACCTTTATGTGCGTCGTCGAATCGCTCGCTGCCGATTTTTTCGCTGCTTTCACCTTGGTCGGTGGCTGCGCGGCACGCATCGCGGTGAATGGCGCGGCGACACTCGCGAAGAGCAGCGATGTCGCGAGGACATGAACGCGGTGGAGTCGCATAACACTGTGGGTGAGTGATCGTGGACGACGAAACACAGGCTATACCAGTTCGACCGTGCGTACGTGCGAACTGCCTGCCGCGCGAACCAACGTGAGGAGCTCTTCGGGCGTCGTTTTCTTGCGCATTTGCACAAAATACTCAACAATGCTGCCTTCCTCGGATGTGTGGACAGCACCCGCGCGCCAGCGCTTGGTAAAATCTTGCAGGCGGGGTTCCACGGCGCGGCGCATGGCCGTGACATCGTCGGTGTACACGCGAAGTCGCGTCTCGTCGTCAGGTGCCGACGTCTCATCGTCGGCCGTGTTGTTCGCGCGCTTCCACGCCCGCTCGGCCACACCTTCCAGCTGTTCGCGCGTCATGTTGCGAAATACTTCATCATCGATGCGCGCAACGAAGGTGCCCGTGCGGGCCAGTTGCTTCGCCCGCTTCAACCGATTTTCGGCAATGCGCCCGTCGAGTTCCACCGGCGCGCTGCCAAAGTCCGTATACCAGAGCACAAGCACCGTCACGTTGAAGCCCACAGAAATGACCGCCGCGACGGGCAAATTCACGGCCGAGGCCAGGCCAACCGCCGTTGCGAGAAATACGTACACGGCATCTTTGCTATCGTCGAGGGTATTACGAAAGCGGACCGCGGCGACGATCCCCGCCAGACTAAACGCGAGTGCCACACTGTATTTCACAAGCAACCCAATGCCAGCGACCACTGCCGGCAAGATGATGAGCAGTTGCACCACCGACTGCTGGTAGCCGCGCTTGGATCGCGTCAACAAGTAAACCCACGCCACTGGCAGCGAGAGCAGCACCGCCGCAAGCATTGCGACACCAACCGTTAGCGCAAGGCTGACTTCATCCAATGCCGCATCCGGACCACCTTTTACAGATATTGGCGGACCGCCAGCTCCGAACAGTGCATCTAACGATGTCGGCGCATACGCCGCCCCGTGCGGCATGGAGCGCCAACCAAGGGCCGCGCCACCAATCAGGACCACGTAGTACAGCAAGGATCGCAGCACAACGCGCGTCGCGGGTGCGGCTTGGCGGCTCTCACTCTTCACAACTTCTCGCTCCAAAAAAAGCTGACCCACGGGTGTACACGGTTACTCGAGCTATAATCGTGCGCCACCAGCCATCGCGCCATGCTCCGGCCGTCACGACCTCTCCACAACACACGCTTGCCCCGCTCCATGCCGCTCCTCACATTCGCATCCATGCCTCTCCTCCATGCTCGTTGCCCTGCGCTTGGGCTGTTCCTCGGTGCCGTGTTCGTAATGGCCTCGTCGCCCGCACACGCACAATCCGCAGCGAATCGCCCGTCGCTCGTCGTGCTCATCACGATTGATCAAATGCGCGCGGATTACCTCGATCGCTTCGCGTCACAAATGCATGGTGGACTGGCACGACTTGCCCGGGGCGGCGCCCGTTTTACCAATGCGCATCAGGATCATGCCATCACCGAGACAGCACCGGGACATGCATCGCTGTTGAGTGGTCGCTTTCCGCGATCAACCGGCATCATGATGAATCGCATCGGGGTTGACGACGCCGATGCACCACTCACGGCAGGGGCGTACGGCACCGGCGCGTCTCCTAAGCGGTTTATCGGTACGACGTTCGCCGATTGGCTTCGTGCAGCGAATGCGCGCACACGCACGCTCTCCGTCTCGATGAAAGATCGGGGCGCAATATTGCCCATTGGGCGCTCGAAATCTGATGTCTACTGGTATTCGGCCGACGGACGTTTTACGACAAGTACGTATTATCGCGACGCGCTGCCAAAGTGGGTGAACGGCTTTAACGAACGACAGCTCCCGCAAAGCTACGCCGGAAAAAATTGGACGTTGTTGCTGCCAGAGAGTAGCTACGCCGAAAAGGATAGTGTGCCGGTGGAAGGTGGTGGCGTTGACGTGGTCTTCCCACACCGATTGCCGAACGATCCAGTCGACGCCGGGAGTCTGGTGCGCGCGACGCCGTTTATGGATGACTTAGTGCTCGCCTTCGCGCTGCACGGCGTGTCCTCCATGGGGCTCGGCACCACCAGCACGCAAACCGATCTGCTCGCAATTTCGTTGTCGGCCACGGACGTGATTGGTCATCGGTATGGACCGGACTCGCGCGAAATTCACGATCAGATTCTGCGCGTGGATCGTGCACTCGGCGGCTTTCTCGATTCGTTGTACGCGCTCCGCGATTCGACCACAATCACGATCGTGCTGACGGGCGACCATGGCGTTGGCACGATTCCGGAGTTAGCGCCGGATAGCGTGCAGCCGCGACCCACGCGTGTGAAACTGTACGGATTGCTCCCACCGCTCATTGCGCGCATGGTTGCGGCCAAGGTGGATACAAATGCGATCGATCTCGACGAGCAGATCCTGTTGATGAATCGCACGATGTTCAAGAACCAAGCGCTCGCTGATTCGTTAGTGGACGCCTTTGCCGTTGCCGCGCGCCAACAGCCTGGGGTGAGTCGCGTTGATCGATTTCGCGCGCTGATCGCCGATTCGCTCTCCGATCCGATTGCCCGACGATGGGCGCATCAATTTCCGGCCACGGCGCAAATCGAGCTTGTGATTACGCTGACGAAATTCAGCACCTTTGGCGGTAACGTGGCCTCACACGGATCGCCGTACACTTACGATTCCAATGTCCCGCTCATTTTTTATGGCGCGGGCATCACGCCCGGCGTACACCCGGAGTTTGTGCGAACCGTGGACATCGCACCGACGTTGGCGTCGCTTGTGGGCGTCAAAGTGGGTGAACGTGTCGATGGCGTGGCGCTTCCAGTAGGGACGAAGCCTTAGTCTTTATATGGGTAGTCTGGATCCGCCAACCGCACGGCGCGGGCGACCGCGTCAGGCCCGGCAATCTGATGAATCAGCTCTACCAGCATGTGGCTTAAATGATCGCCGTATTTCAGCAAACTCACCGCGCGCGCTGGACGCTGCAGTAAAAACGCGAGGAAGCTCAGGTCCTTTTTTGCCGCGTTACACAACCGACAGCACAACACCAGGTTGTCGCGACGATCGAATGCGCTTTGCCCTCGCCGTGGCGTCACATGATCAAGCGTGATCGCCCGTTCGGCGACCACGCGTTCGCAATAGGCGCACACGGGTCCGTGCCGAGCGACGAGCCATCGCCGAGTTTCTTGATACGCGAGTCGTCCAGTGGGGACGGATGTGTGTTGCTGCGGCGCGGGTCGGCCGCTGCGGCCGCGACGCTTACGGGCCGGGGTCACGCGCGACCACAGGCGTTGGTCGAATTATCCGTAGCGGCAAGAATTGGAGTGACTTGGATCAGAAGCATTCGGAAGTTTAGCCTGATGCCGAAAAAGTATCGCGGGCTTTCGCGCGTGACGTGTTTCTCACCACCGCACTGCTTCAACTAGGTTATCTTAAACAGATCGCCATCAACGAGGTTCCACTGTTAGACGCATTTGATTTCGAACATGACGGCAAGCGGTTTTCCTGCCGTATCGAAGCCGCAACGGGCGGCCGTAAAGATGCATGGTGGTGGTTTGGCGTGTCGACAGACGATCGCCACCGTTACGCGCCGTTTCGCGCTACCGATGAGGACACGCAGGCCGATATCCAAGAACGCGTCGTGACCTATTACCACGACTTGATGGTACGTCGGGCCGAGCCGGTGGCGTCGCATTGGCGTCGAGGATTGCGTCCGGCCCCTGCCGTCGCCGCCGCGCCAGTCGCTGCTGATCCCGCGCTCGATGCTGAACTCGATGCTGAGATGGACGCAGAGATCATCGCTGAAATTGATGCCGAGCTTGAGGGTGATGCGGATGGGCCGCATGATGAAAGTGAGCCCAGCACGAAGGCGTCAGCTTAAGCACGATACCATTGAACGCGCCGTTCAGTCGGACGGCGCGTTCTTAAAGTTTTGGTAAAGGCAGAGTGGCAATTTTGGTGATGTGCCAGCCGCCATCGCGCGCGCGTTGCGCCGTAAGCCGCCAGACCGATCGACAGTGATCACCGCAGGTGCGTGCGATCAACAACGTCGATTGGTGGTGGAAATCGTTGCTGAGCGTCGGGGCGGTCAGTTCGATGAGACCGTTGCTTCCCTGATAATGCGCGTACCACGCATCCCACCCAGTGGGGTGCGATTGGAAAAACTCTTCGAGCGTGGCGAGATCCACGGTGTGCACCGCGATCGGCAGCTGCAGGCGTGCGGTGTCCGGCAACAGCAGTGGCACCGCATCGGCAAACGCCGCGTTATCTGCAAGCGCTCCTAATGTGGGAGCGTTTTCGCGCTTTCCTCGCCAAAGCGTGAGCTGTTGCGCGTGTTCGCGTTGTATAAAGAGCGCCGTCAACGCGGCGCGCTGCACGCGAATAATGTCGTCCGCAGTGAGCGTAGGTGCACCGCGAGTGCAGGCGGGCGTCGTCAGCGTGGTCAGCCCAAATAATATTGCCACGCTCGTCGTGACGTATCGTTCGAATTTCAACAATACCTCGTATGCCAAAACCAGCCTACGCACCGCATCTCGAAGAAGGCGATACCTGTCGTGTGAGCCCGGACGTTTTGCATCCTACTCAATTTGGCGTGGGCATGGAAGAGGTGCGGTGGCGAGTCGCGAAATTACAGCGAATGGACAAGTATGAGCGTCATGAATATTTGGTCGAGCGTGAAGCGCCGTTGGTGATCGGACCGCAGGGTCGGCCGTACATCGTGGACCGACATCATTTGGCGCGAGCGATGCTTGATGCCTCGACGGACAATCGGTTGCATGGACGAATCGTCGCCGCATGGGGTGATCTTGATGTGGCGACGTTTTGGTCGCGCATGCAGACGCGTGATTGGGTGTGGCAGTACGACATCACCGGGCGCGGACCGCGTCCAGCCGAGGAAATTCCGGACACGTTACGCGCTTTGGGCGACGACTACTATCGGTCGCTGGCGTGGGCCATTCGAGAGCGAGAAGCCGTCGACAAAGTCAATGTGCCATTTGCGGAATTCCGTTGGGCCCAGTGGTTACGCGAAGTCATGCCGCATCCGACCGGACATTTCGAGGCGGATGCCGCTGCGTGTGCGGTGCTCGCTCGAGCGGGTGCCGCGCATGACCTTCCGGGGTGGCGCGGTTAGGTTTCGCTCATGGAACGACTTTTTGTTATGATCGGCGCAATCTCGGCCGCCATCGGTGTCGCAGCAGGCGCCTTTGGCGCTCACGCACTGCGCGCCAAACTCGAGCCTCGCATGCTGGAAGTGTTTGAAACCGGCGCGCGCTATCAGATGTATCACGCCGTCGCGCTCGTCGCTGCGGCATGGGTAGTGTCGCGATTTCCAGGGTCACTGGCCAATGCCAGCGGTTGGCTTTTTCTCGCGGGCACCGTGCTGTTTTCCGGATCACTCTACACCATGGCACTCACCGATATCCGTGCACTCGGCGCGATCACCCCATTGGGCGGTGTGTGCTTCATCGCCGGGTGGGTGTGTCTCGCACTGGCGGCCGCGCGCGGCAGCTGAATTTCCCGCCGCACCTGAAGTTCTACGGTCCCGTTAGCGTGCCGTCTGCAACGTGAATATAAAATCGTAAAAATGCTTTTTCTCGATAATTGTGATTGTCATCGATCCCGACAATCCGGTGAGTTCACCGGTGCCAGAGTCCGGTATAACCGTGATGCTTTGCGTGGGTTCACCGCGATTCATAGTAGAACTGTGCTGCAGCACAAACGAGCCAGTTTGGCCAAGCATCGTGCCCACGACGCGTTCGATTGCGACATAGCCCGCGGAGCCTTTGACGATGCTGCTTGCGGCGAGCATCTCACCTCGACTTTCGGCCTCGAGGTCGCCATGAAACTGTTTGGAGAGTGCCATGCGACCGATACCGGGGTCGCCGACACCGTCGACGTACGGCTGCGGTGTGAGCCCGACGTCGAAGGAACCGTGAATGTGCGGCATGGATCTAGGGACTAGGGACCAGGGACTGGGTCATGCGCAGGTTCAGCGTACTGGCCGACAACAAGCAAGCAACCGCACCGCGAGTTTCGCGGTAAGCAGTTCTGCGTTACGGCGTACTGTCGCTCATGGTCGCTGAGCTCGAGCGATAGGGCGTGAAGCCACGGCCCCAGTCAACGCCGACGACCTCGAGACTGATCTTTACCCCGTCGACGTGTACCACGACATAGTGAAACGGATTGGCGCCCGGATCGACGGATGGACGTGCGAGATGTTGCATCGACACTTTCTGCGCGGCGTTACCATCGAGGTATGCGCGGAGATCGGGCTCACCAGTATATAGGTAGAGAGGCGCTCCACCGCCGCCGCTCACAATTTGATCAATGCGATGCACGCCTGACGCGTCGGAATAGCGTTCCACCCAATGTTCGTACAGGTGCTCGTGTCCCGTGAGCAAGAGTCGCACATGATGCACGCGAAACAGCGGCATCCATTTGCTGCGAATCGTCGCGGCTTGCGTTTCGAGTGTCGCGCCACCGTGCGGGCCCGATGAAAACGGCGGATGGTGAAAGAACAGCGCGATGTTCACATAGCGCTTGCGGTCCAATCCATCCAACTGGGCTTTTACCCAGGCAAACTGCACTTCGTCAGCCGGAATATCCGAATCGAATGCGATGAAAAACGTGTTGCCGTAACCAAAAGCATATGTTGGATAACCTTTTAATCGACGCGGCGTGCCTTCGGCCGGAATCAGATTCGCATTGACCGTGAAGTAGTTACGCAAGCCGGCGAGTCGACGAGCATCCGTGAGGTCGACCGAATTCCCCACGTCGTGATTGCCGACGGACAGCAGATAGGGCACTCCACCGTCCTGCGTAAGCCGGTTGATCAGCGGTACGTAACTCACGGCAAGCTGCGTTGCCACGCTGCCATTTACCACCGCATCACCACTCTGTAAAACAAAACGAATGGGGTCGGACGATGCGGCAGCCTTGATTGTACCCAACATCGATTCGACTACCAACGTGTGTTCGGCCTGCACTTCCACTCCGTCATGGCGACCACGCGTGTCGCCATACGCGATGAATGAAAATTTCGTCACGCTTGCTGTCGCCGCCTCCGAGGGAAGCGGTACCTTCGGTGCCAGCAATGGCACCAACGAGTCACGCGGAATTGTCACGGAGCGCTGTGCCAACACGGATGCTGGTTGTATCGCCGCAACAAGCGTCAGCGTGAGTGCGGCGATCCGCACTCCGCGCAAATCAGTCGAGACACAACTCATGGCAGCTTGTGTCCTGCTTTATCGAGTTTCACAATTGGCGCGATACCCGTCGCTTTGACGGCATCAGCAATCTTGGCACCGTCACCAACAATGAGGATCACGAGATGGTCAGGATCCATATACTTCTTCGTCACATCGGCCACATCGGTCGACGTCGTGGCATTGACGGCAGCGATGTACTGTGCCCACCAATCTTTCGGTAAATGCTCATCAACAATGCGTGATACCACACTCGAAATTCCACCTACGGATTGCACGCGCGATGGCAACGAGAGCGTCAACGAGTTTTTCGCTGCGGTCAGTTCGTCTGCGGTCACCGGAATTCCACCGGTCATTCCGCGAATTTCCTTCATCGCTTCGATGAGCGAACTGTCGGTCTTTTCACGTGTCACCGCCCCCTGCGCGCGCTGCGACCCCGGGCCTTTTAACCAAAATGTTCGTGAATTAAAACCGTAGCTGTATCCATGCACTTCGCGAATGTTCGAATTCAAGCGGGACTGAAACATGCCGCCCATGATGGCGTTCATGACGTCGACTTTCGCCATGTCCGGTGAGTACTCGGGCACGATCGTCCGCGAGAGTACCAGCTCCGATTGTGGCTTGTTGGGCATGTCCACCAAATAGATCGTGGTGGGCGCCGGCAACGGTGCGGTTGGGTATGTCACGACAAGCTTGGTACCGCTCGCGGGCCACACTTTAAACGCCGATTCAAGTTTGGATTTCGCCTGTGCACGCGTCATATCGCCGACGATGTACGCCGTCGCGTTGACTGGTACAAAAAATTGCTTGGCTAAATTCGCTACGTCGTCGCGCGTGACGGCTTTGAGATCCGCGTCATTCGCAACCTTCCCATACGGCTGATCCCCGTACAGCAGCGTTGGCGTGATTTGCGCGGCAATCTGTCCAACTACATCCTGTCCGCGCGTGTACGCCGCGAGGGATTGCGTGCGCAACCGTTCGAGCGATGCAGCGGGAAATGTGGAATGCAACATCATGTCCATCATGATCGCTGCCGTTTGATCGAACGTGCGCGACAGTGATGAGAAGCCTGCGCTTCCACTCTCGTTTCCCACGCCAAACGACACCGCTGTACCTAGCAATGCGAGATCGTTATTCAGCTGATCGGCCGAACGTGACGTGGTGCCTTCGCGCAGCATAGCACCCAGAAATCCGGTGACGCCCAACTTCGTGCCCAACTGATCCGCACCGCCGTTGAAATGGATCGACAGTGAGACGATCGGCAGATCATGTTTTTCTACGACGACTAACCGTACGCCGTTCGACAGGGTGTCGATGGTCCACGTCGGCACCGTGAAGGTTGGCGCGACACCAATACGCGGCGCTTTGGACCGATCAAACGCCGCTCCGTTCACGCCTTGTGCCGCACCGCGATGCGCAAAACTTGCGAGCAGTACGAGCGTCAAAACTTTTGACGACCTATTCATGATCCCACCTCTTTCTTCGACGCGAATTTTGACGTCACGGATGTGGATTGACCGGGATTGGATGCCAACGCTTTCTTACCCATTGGCACTGCCGACAGCACGATCCGATTGCTCACGAGATATTTCGCCGCGACGCGCTTCACGTCAGCGGCCGTCACCGCCATCGTCTCGTTCAGGTCGGTGAGATACCAACTCGGATTGTTGTGATAGATCCACCCACTGGCCAACGTTGTAGCTTTGCCGAGCATGGATTGCAGGCGATTGTATGAGCTGAATTCAATGCGGGCGGTGGCCTTCTTCATTTGCTCCGCTGTCGGTCCGTCTGTTTTGAATCGGGTGATGACGGAATCGATCGCCGCTTCGAGCTTGGTGAGATCCGCACCAGGTGTCGGCACAACGTTCAGTTCAACCGTGCCGACATCTTCGTTCGCGCTGCTCCCAAGATTGATGGATGAGGCCCATTTGCGATTGAACACAAACTCTTGAGCCAACCACTGGGTGCGGTCGCCACTGAGAATCGCGCCCATCACGCTTAACGCCGCGCGATCGGCACTGCGCACGCCAACGCCGGGCCAACTCACGAAGAGTTGCGGTTGCGACACGTTGTCTTCGTACACGAATCGCAACGGCGCAGGCAGCATGGCCGCGGCGACAATTGGACGTTTCACCTTGGGACTACGTGGGATCGCGCCGAAATACTTTGTGACCCAATCCTTTGCTTGGCGTGCGTTGAAATCACCGACGATCACGAGCACCGTGTTGTCGGGACCGTACCATTGTTTAAAAAACGATTTCACGTCCGCTTCCGACGCGGCACTCAAGTCTTCCATCGAACCAATGACTGGCCAGTGATACGGATGACCGTCCGGATACATGTAAGAATCCATGATCTCACCGACGCGTCCGTACGGCACATTGTCGGTGCTTTGACGCCGTTCATTTTTCACGATGTCGCGCTGCGCGTTGAGCTTCGCAATATCGAGTGCATCGAGCAACCAGCCCAATCGATCGGCCTCAAGCCACAGCTCGGTTTCGAGATAGTTTGACGGAACCGACTCAAAAAAGTTGGTCTTGTCATTGTTTGTGGAACCGTTGTTTGAACCCCCAACCCCTTCCGTCAACTTGTCGTGTAAGCCATATGGCACATGGCCCGAACCGGTAAACATCACGTGCTCGAATAGATGCGCAAAGCCGGTGCGTCCAACTTCTTCGTTTTTCGACCCAACGTGATGTTCGACATCCACCGCGACAACGGGCGCTGAGTGATCAACGGAGAGCAACACTGTTAATCCGTTGGGGAGAATGAATGTCTCCACCGGGATGCGCGGTGCG
>JANYFO010000327.1 GCA_025362635.1 Gemmatimonadaceae bacterium
CAAAACGCTTATGCGCTGTGCGCCATCTTCGCGATTTTGCTCTTCTGGCGGGCTGCCGTGTTGCGATGAATCAAACCCTTGCGAGCCGATCGATCCAACAACGACACGGCCGTCAAGCGCTCGTCCGCTGCTGCTGCGCTCGTCTTCGCCTTCTTAACGGCGGTACGCAACGCAGAACGCTGCGCCCGATTGCGCAATGCGGCCGCGCGGGACTTACGCAGGTCTTTCTTGGCGGACTGAATATTCGGCACCGAAACTCTCCAGCAGCAAGCGAAAAATTATGATCCTTGACGGATTCGTCGACAGACTAGGAAAGCTATCCCGGCCGTGCACTTGGGTCAAGCGAGAACCCAACACGGTTCCACGTCTCGCGACACGTTCGCCTTTTGACACCCTCTCGCGCGAAGACTAGCTTTCCGACGGGATTTGCTTGCAATCACTTCCGACGCAGCCTTCCCAAAACGCGAACCTTAGCCCCCGCTGCGTTGGATTTTCTCCAGAAACTCTTTCTGATTGGTCCGGTGCTGCTGTTCTCGATGGTCGCCCACGAGTACGCGCACGGCTACGCAGCGTTTAGGCAGGGCGACACAACCGCATATCAGCTCGGTCGGTTGACGTGGAACCCCATCAAGCACATCGATCCGTTCATGACCATTCTCCTTCCGGTCATGCTCGCATATCTGAATTTGCCCATTTTTGGTGGAGCCAAACCGGTTCCGGTGAATCCGCGCAATTACCGCAATTATAAACGCGGCGATATCATCGTTTCACTCGCAGGCGTGGCGACGAATATCGTCATCGCGTTTGCTTGCGTACCGCTGATCATCATTGTCGGATTGATCGGGCAAAACGTACCCGTATTGCTTCGTCCGCTCGGAATACTCCAACAAATGCTCGTGCTCGGCGTGTTTATCAACTTGATTCTCGCTGCGTTCAACCTTATTCCGATTCCGCCGCTGGATGGATCGCACGTCTTTAAATATTTGCTGCCACCGCAATGGTCGCTTGCCTACCAACGCATCGGTGGCATTGGCCTTTTAGTGTTGTTCGCTGTGCTCTCGTTCGCGCGTGGTTTGGTCACCCTGTGGCTGACTCCGGCGTACTACCTGCGTTTTCTTGCCGAGCGACTTTACCTTCCGTTCATGTTGCCCAACCCCTTCGGCGCGTGATTGCATCCTCGCTTCGCGTTCACGACGCCGACGGCTCGGCGTTCGTTGTTGAGCTCAGCCATTTCACGGGCCCTCTCGATTTGCTGCTCTCGCTCATTCGCGACGAACAGTTGGATATTTATGATATTCCGGTCGCGCGCATCGCTGAACAGTTTCTCGCGCGCATCAGTACGCTAGGATTGGACGAAGCAGCCGACTATCTCGAAATGGCGGCGCGATTACTCCGCATTAAAGCGCAGATGTTATTGCCAAGCGCCAACGGCGAAGAATCGTGGGAGGATCCGCGTGCCGAGTTAGTGCGTCGTCTTCTCGAGTACCAACAGATGCGCGAAGTGGTCGATCTGCTCGAACATCGTGGCGAAGGGCGTCGGCATCAATTCAGCCGTCGATGGGTGCCGCAAGCGGCTGATTTCGTACCGAGTGCGACGCCGTTATCCCTTTCGCTCGGCGAGTTATTGGCCGCAGTGGACCGTGTCCTGCGCACGGCGAAGGAGCCAGTCCTGCATGATGTCATTCCGCGCGCACTCGACGTTGCCGGAGCGATGACTACCATTCGGTCTCTGCTCGCGATGCGTCGTGGCGCACGATGGACCGACTTAGTGGGACGTGATGCAGAGCCGTGGCAGATTTTGTCGGTCCTCTTAGCGCTGCTTGAAATGGCGAAGTTGGGTGAACTGCGAATCGCGCAGCACCGGCCCTTCGCGTCCGTAGAAATCGAGAGTCGTGACGCCGTTAGCGAAGCTGCTTGAAGCGGCGCTGTTCGCCGCCCCCCGTCCCATCCCGCTCGACGCGCTCGCCACACTCGATGCGGAATCGAGTTTGGCGGCAGTCGCATCCGCGCTTGATGAACTGCGCGAGCACTATGACGTGGACGGTCATGGCGTCGAATTGGTAGAGCAAGGGGGTGGCTGGCAAATCCTCACGCGCGCGGAATACGCGGAAGCGATCGAGCGCGCACAAGTTGCGGTCCGTCCGCAACGATTGTCAGCCGCGTCGCTAGAGACGTTAGCGATTATCGCCTATCGCCAACCCATCGGACGCGCGGAAATCGAAGAGATTCGCGGTGTGGCCGTCGGGAGC
>JANYFO010000414.1 GCA_025362635.1 Gemmatimonadaceae bacterium
GCAGCGACCGAGACCGCGCGATTGCTCGCGCAAGCCGGCTTCTCGATCATCACGGGGGCGGGTCCGGGGATCATGGAAGCAGCGAACAAAGGATGTAAGGAAGGTGGTGGACATTCGGTGGGATGCAACATCGAATTGCCATTTGAGCAGGGCGCAAACCCATATGTCGACACGCTCGTCAACTTTCGATATTTCTTTGTGCGAAAGACGATGTTCATCAAGTATTCAAATGCGTTCATCATCTTTCCGGGTGGCTTCGGCACGCTCGACGAGCTCTTCGAAGCATTAACGCTTATTCAGACCGGAAAGATCTATCAATTTCCAGTCGTGCTCTTTGGGCGCCACTATTGGGCAGGTTTGGTGCGCTGGATCAGCTCGCGCCTCGCTGGCGAAGGAAAAATCTCACCGGGTGACTTAGATCTGTTGCTGCTCACCGACGATCCCGCTGAAGCGGCAAAAGTGGTGATTGACGCACACGCGGCGCAGGCCGCACAGGGGCAGACGCGGTCACCCGCGTAAGACACACCGCACAAAATTGTCAGACGAGTAATCGCCAGCGGAGATCCAATCGCTCGATACGCGCGGCCCAAGCAACGCGACGCGAATCTCCGACACGTCGCGCCCCTCTGCGTGCAGCACTTCAATGCGCCCGATCATCTCCTCCATCCAGTTGACCTTCGCCGCCAACAACAGCGCGCCGCCTCGCAATAGTCCACGATGCGCGCAAAACACGCGCGCTGGCTCACGGGCCAACATCGCGCGGAGCGATTGCACGTGTTCACGCGGATTTTCGTAAGGGTGTGCCACCCGGACCTTTACGCCGAGAAACGCGTCGCCCGCAAACAGCGTCCGCGTTTCTGTGTCCCACACGACATGATGGTCTGGCGAGTGTCCCGGCGCGTATATCAGCGCTAATGTATCGTCCACAAACGGCAGAAACGGCGTCTGCAATGGCGCCATCGACCGCCAGATGACGTGACGATAGAGGCCGACGGGCTGCGATGCTCGCACCACAGCCAGCGTGCGCGGGTCGATACCGAGAGGCACGCCGAGTTGCGCAAGAAGTTGGAGGTTGCCGGCGTGATCTTCGTGCTGGTGCGTGACCAACGCACCGCGAGGACGTCGCTCGCGCACCACATCCGCGACATCACGCGCCACCCCAGAAAAGCCGGTATCCACCAACACGCCGCGAACGACATACATGTGTACCGCGTACCCGGCCAAGCGGCTACGCCACCACGTGAGCCGCAGTGCGGTGACATCGTCATGCTCAGTACGTTCGATCACAAATGCAATCTATGTAGCGAATGACCGGTGCACCGCAGCATATTTCCTCGACTAGCGCGCTCGGCCCCACACGGCCGAGCGCTCAACTTTTTTAGTGATCTTTCAGCGTCCACGTCGCATGTTCGAAGCACTCATCGCCTCAATGGCGCGTGAAGTCGAGAAGCTCTCGTTCGAGCTTAACGTCACGATCCCCCACGAAATCCGGAAGGCCGTCGAACTCGGCGATTTGAAGGAGAATAGTGAGTACAAGGCAGCGCTTGAACGTCAGCAATTTGTGCAGGCGCGTCTTGGACAACTCACACAGCGCGTCACAAAGCTTGCGAACATTGATGTCGCGCAAATATCCAGTGATAAAGCGGGGCTTGGGTCGCGCGTTGTGGTTGAAGATCAAGCCACGAACAAGCGCGAGACCTACGAGCTTGTTTTTGGAGATGCGGGAGAGTTGCGCGAAGGACACGTGACAATGGCGTCGCCCATTGGGCTCGCGCTACAAGGCAAAGGGGTTGGTGAAGCGACAATCTTTAAGTTGCCAAAGCTCATTCGTCGCTTAACAATCGTGGCGCTCACCACCATTCACGAACGTAACGCCGCTGACTTGGCGTAACGTCGCGCGCACCACACACCGCGGAGCACCGAGTATGAAGAAGGCCGAGTATGCGTCGCGTGGCCCTGTGCCGCAGGACATTATCGCGTGCGTGGATTTCGAATTGCCGGCGCCCGCGGCAGGTGAAGTGCTGATCGAAGTCCTTGCGGCCCCAATCAATCCGTCGGACGTGCTGACGATCACTGGCGCGTACGGCATGTTGCCGCCACTCCCGGCGATTGGTGGCAACGAAGGCATTGGACGCGTTGCCGCGCTTGGTGTTGGCGTGACAACACCGGCCGTTGGTCAGCGGGTGCTGCTGCCGGTTGGCTCGGGTACATGGCGCACGCACATGCTGGCAACGGCATCGCAGCTCGTCGTGCTGCCGTCGGTTGGTGACGCACTACAACTTTCGATGCTTACGGTCAATCCGCCCACGGCTTCATTGTTGCTCTCGGAGTTTGTCACCCTTGAGGCAGGGGATTGGGTTATTCAAAATGCGGCAAACTCCGCTGTCGGTAGCTATCTCGTGCAGTTAGCGAAGCGACGTGGACTGCATACGGTCAACGTAGTGCGGCGTGAAGGTGCAATTGCAGGCGTGAAGGCGCTTGGCGGTGATGTTGTGCTGCTTGACGGGCCAGACCTCGCGCAACGCGTTGAGGCAGCTACGGGCAGCGCGAAAATCAAACTCGGTGTCGATGCCGTTGGTGGTCTGTCGACGGAGTACATCGCTCGGAGCGTGCGGGTCGGTGGCACCGTGGTAAACTACGGCGGCATGAGTGGGATACGCTGCACGATTGCTCCCGATGCATTTGTTTTTCGGGACGTGACATTGCGCGGATTCTGGCTGGCGTGGTGGTTTCGAAATTCATCGCCAATGGTGCAGCAGGCGCTGTTCGCGGAGTTGACTAAACACATCGCAGCGGGTGAGCTGTCCGCAAAAATATCGGCTACGTATTCGATTGAGCAAATCAAAGTCGCGGTGGGGGCAGCGGTGGCCGGTGAACGCGATGGTAAAATTGTGCTCACGCCAAACGGGCCTATAGAGGCCAGTTAATCGGCGGTGCCGACCCGTCCGCTGGCCGTGCGTAGCTTAAAAAAGAACGTGCGATATCGCATCAGACTTTCTCAATCGTGAAGACGCGCAACATCTCGAGATCGTAGGCGACAATCTGTCGTTCGCGTTCGACTGCAGTCCACCCGAGTAGCGCGCCTACAAGCGGTGCAATACGCCGCGCAACGCCGCGACCATGATCACGCGTCTCAAACGCGATGTGCATGCGACGCATCAGGACATCGGACAAGGTGCATGCCATCTCGCGTTCAACGGCGTGCGCGACTTCGGCCGTGATATACGGCAAGTCGTTAACGAGTCGATGTCCCAGCGACGCGTCGCGTTGCGCATAGCTCCACACATTGCGCCATCGACTCCCATAGGCCAGCGCCAGACGCTCACCAACCGCGGCGTCATGAACGGTCGCTGTCGCTTCGTGCACAACGGCATCGCGCAAAAGTATGTCGCCGCCAGGCAGCGGCGTTCGCTCACTGGAGCGCGTATTCACGGAGCGTGCCATTGGACCACCAGACTTTACTTCTTCACGTTGCACATGCGCGAGCACATCAGCCGCCATAGCGCGGTAGGTCGTGAGCTTGCCGCCAGTCACGCTGACCAATCCATCGGCGTTGTGCGAAATGGCATGCTCGCGTGATGCCGAGTGCGCACTGTGCGAACCCGCACGGAGTGCTGCTAGCGGGCGTATGCCCGACCATGCGGAGACAACGTCGTCGAGCGTGAGTCGCGCGTTTGGGAATCGCGCGTTCACGGCATGCAACAAATACGTGACTTCCTGTTCAGTCGGCCGGATGTCGTCCGGGCCGTGCCGTGCCGTTCGCTCAGTCGTACCGATGATCGCATGGGCTCCCGCGGGCAACACAAAGAGTACGCGACCATCGTGTGGCGAGAGCAATGTGACCGCATCGTTATTGCCCAAGCGATGTCGCGGTACCGCGATGTGCGCGCCAGCAGAACCAAGCACTTGATGCGAGAGTGGCGCGCCAGTAAGTGCCGCTGTTGCATCACTCCACGGACCGGTAGCGTTCACCACGACACGCGCGCGCACGGTAAACGACGCACCGGTGACCGCGTCCACCGCCGCAACGCCCGTGAGTCGCGTACTTGCCGCGCCGGTACGCACGCCACCAACCACTGACATATGATTGACGACCACCGCACCGGCTTCTCGCGCTGCGATGGCGCTCGCCAGCGTCAGTCGTGCATCGTCGGTTGCCGCATCCCAGTAACGTGCGCCACCAACCAGTCCCTCCGTATCAAGCGCGGGCTCGAGCGCTAACACATCAGTTTTATTAAGGGCACGGTGTCCCTTTACATTGCGAAACAGCGCCAGCGCATCGTAGAGCGTTAATCCTGCGCGCAACTTCCACAACGGAATGCGCGCCTCCTTGTACACCGGCCACGTGAACGCCAACGGCCGGACGAGATGCGGAGCCAGAGTAAGCAGCAGACGCCGCTCACGGCTGGATTCAAAAACGAGCGAGAAATGTCCGTGCTCGAGATACCGCACGCCGCCATGTACCAAACGCGATGATCTGCTGGACGTGCCACTCGCAAAATCGTCGCGCTCGAGCAACGCCGTTCGCAATCCGGCCAACGCCGCTTCGCGCGCAACGCCGGCGCCTGTGATGCCACCTCCAATAATTACCACATCAAAGGCGTCGTCGGCTAACTCGCGCAGCGACGCCTCACGCGCCGCCACCGCAATCGGCCCGCGCGCGGCCAACCGCTCGGCAGTCGTGCTCGGCGGCACTTCTGGCATGGGTAGGGAAGAGCGTTCTTGCATTACCGCAGAGATGCGGGGAAAACGTGCACAGCGCCAGTGGCGAATGCAGACTCGTGGCACAAAAGCGTCCTGTCAGCAGGCGAAACGAGCGTTACCTTCCGACATGCCCTCCTTCGGAAGTGGTCGACGCGTTGCCATCGTTGCTGGCGTGCGAACACCGTTCGCGCGCGCTGGTAGTGCACTAAAAGATCTCACGGCGATTGATTTGGGTCGGGCGGCGGTTGCCGAGCTTATGCAGCGGAGTGACCTCGACGGTGCGCTCGTCGATATGCTGGTGTTTGGCACGGTGGTGCCGTCGGTGGTCGCACCAAATATTGCGCGAGAAGTTTCGCTCCTGCCGCATTTCCCGAAAACATTGCAAGCGTATACCGTTGGTCGTGCGTGCGCATCAGCCAACCAAGCCATTACGGATGCGGCGGATCAAATTGCGCTGGGTCACGCGCACATTGCCCTCGCTGGTGGTGCGGAATCGTTATCGCAGGTGCCGATTCTGCATTCGCGCGGGATGAGTGATGTGCTGGTAGCCGCGTCAAAAGCAAAGTCGTTGTCGCAGCGTCTCGCAATTTTTGCAAAGCTGCGCCCAAAAGATTTTCTACCAATCACGCCGGCCATCGCGGAGCCGAGTACGGGCGAAACGATGGGGCAATCGGCGGATAAGATGGCCAAGCTCAATGGAATCTCGCGTGAGGCGCAGGACCGCTATGCCTTGGGCTCGCATCAAAAAGCCGCCGCTGGAACGGCGGACGGAAGATTAGTTGCCGAGATTGTCGCTATCGCCACGCCGCCGGCGTTTGAGATGCTGGGTAGTGACAATGGTATTCGTCGCGATACCACGTATGAAGCATTGGCTGCGCTCAAGCCTGCGTTTGACCGCCAGTACGGCTCTGTGACTGCGGGCAACGCGTCGCCGCTCACCGATGGTGGGGCGGCCGTGTTGTTGATGTCGGAGGAGCGCGCGTTGGCGTTGGGGTATACCCCCATGGCCTTCATCAAATCGTATGCGAATGCCGCCGTTGATCCAGGCGAACAATTATTGCAGGCACCGGTGCTGGCGGTGCCCGTCGCGTTGCGGCGTGCGGGACTCACGTTGCCGGAGATCGATTTGGTGGAGATGCATGAAGCGTTTGCGGCACAAGTGTTAAGCAACATTCAAGGATTGGCGTCCAAATCCTGGGCAGCGCGGGCTGGCTTTAGCGAAGCCACCGGCGACATTGATCTGACGCGACTCAATGTGATGGGTGGATCGTTATCCATCGGACATCCTTTTGGCGCAACGGGTGCTCGCGTGCTGACGACATTGTGCAATGAACTCGCGCGACGCGATGGACAGTTTGGTCTGCTCACCGTATGCGCGGCCGGCGGTATGGGCCATGCGATGATTGTGGAGCGCATTTGAGCGACGTGCAATTTTTGGACGCGAACGTTGGTCTTACCATGACGGTAGACGACGGCGTTGCCATTATTGCGTACGACCAGCCGATGTCGCCGGTCAACACACTGAATACGCGTGTTGCTCCAGTGTTGGATCAACTCTTTTTGCAGCTTGAGAAAGATGCGAGTGTCACGTCGGTCGTCGTTGTCAGTGGTAAGGTAGATAGTTGGATTGCCGGTGCCGATATCGAGGAATTGTCGAGTGTGACAACGGCGGAGCACGGTACCGCGATGTCGCGCGGCGGACAGCAATTGTTGGAGCGACTCTCTGCACTCTCGAAACCGGTTGTGGCGGCCATTCATGGCGCCGCGCTGGGCGGCGGATTGGAAATCGCACTGGCGTGTCGTCATCGCATCGCGAGTGATCATCCAAAAACAGTGCTTGCGCTGCCTGAGGTGCAGTTAGGACTGATTCCGGGCGCTGGGGGGACGCAACGGCTGCCGCGCATCGTTGGATTGCAGGCGGCGCTCGACATGATACTGACCGGCAAGAACATTCGCGCCAAGAAGGCGTGGCAAATGGGACTTGTGCATGAACTTGTGCATCCGTCCATTTTGCGGTCGATCGCGGTGCAACGCGCGCGCGCGCTCGGGCGAGGTGAGCAACTAATACTGCGCACGCGCACGCAGAGTGCGACGGATGTGCTGCTTGAAGACAACGCGTTGGGTCGCCTGTTGCTGTTCAAACAAGCGCGCAAAACGGTGATAAAAAAGACGAAGGGATTGTATCCGGCGCCGCTGGCCGCCATCGCCGCGATACACGCAGGGTATCGTGACGGATATGTGGCGGGATTGGCCGAAGAGGCGCGCCAGTTTGGATTGCTCGCGGTGTCACCAGAGTGTCGTGAGCTCGTTTATTTATTTTTTGCGACGACTGCACTGAAGAAGGACAGCGGTTTGCCGAATGGTATTACCGCCACCGCACGTCGTGTGCGAAAGCTTGGTATACTTGGCGCGGGCTTTATGGGTGCCGGTATCGCGTCGGTGGCAGTGCAATCCGGATCGGTGGTGCGATTAAAAGATGCGTCGCTGGATCGTCTGGCGGTCGGATGGCGCGCTATTCGGGATGTGCTGCGCGAGCGACTGAGACGGAAACAAATGACGCAACGGCAATTCGACGATACGCTGTCGCTAATCGGAAGCACAACCAATTACAGCGGCTTCGCCGACGCCGCACTCGTCATTGAAGCGGTGTTTGAAGATCTTGCGGTGAAACATCAGGTGCTTCGCGAAGTAGAGGCGGCTGCGCCGAATGCTATTTTTGCTTCAAATACCAGCACCATTCCAATACGCGAGATTGCCACGGCATCGTCGCATCCTGAACGCGTGGTGGGAATGCATTTTTTCTCGCCAGTGCACAAGATGCCGTTGTTAGAGGTGATCGTCACGCCCGAAACAAGCGCGGAGACCACCGCGACGGTCGTTTCCTACGGTCGTGCGCTAGGGAAGACTGTCATCGTCGTTCGCGATGGACCAGGATTTTATGTCAATCGCATTTTGGCACCGTACATTAACGAAGCTGGACAATTGCTCGATGAAGGTGTGAGCATTGCGTCCATCGATGACGCGATGACGGCGTTCGGGTTTCCCGTGGGTCCGCTCACGCTACTCGATGAAGTGGGGCTCGACATTGCGGGGAAGTCAGGACCAATCATGGCGGCGGCATTCGGCGCGCGCATGCAACGATCCCCTGCGTTGCAGCGCGTGATCGAAAGCGGTCGTCTTGGTCGCAAGTCAAAACGTGGCTTTTATCGCTATGGCGAGAACGGGAAACGGCTCGGGGTCGATGAGTCCATCTATTTGCTCACTGCAGCCGGTGCGGCGCGGAAACGAATTGATGCACTCGACATCCAGCGTCGCTGTGTACTCCCGATGCTCAACGAGGCCGTACGGTGTTTAGCCGATGGTATTGTCCGCAGTGCGCGTGATGGCGATATTGGCGCCGTGTTCGGTATCGGCTTCCCCCCGTTTCGCGGCGGGCCGTTTCGCTATTTGGATACACTCGGTGCGCGCACGGTTGTGACGCAACTCGATGCACTGAACACCGCGCATGCTGGACGTTTTGAAGCGGCGCCGATGCTGCGGGAGATGGCAGCATCCGGAGCGCATTTTCATTCCACGGCCGTTTCGTCGGCCTACCTCTCATCGTCATGACCACACCGACTAGCGAACTTCATCCGCGCATCGTCGAACTTATTGGCGCATTGCATCAGTCCCGGAGTGAGTTACTCACGTGCCTCGATGGGCTGAGCGAACTGCAGCGCACCGCGCCTCCAGTTGGTGACGCGTGGTCGGTAGCACAAAATCTTGAGCATCTTACGTTGATCGAGGGTGGCGTTGGTCGGCTCATTTCCAGCTTGATCAAGCAAGCGGCGGCGACCGGCACGCGCGAAACGGAAACAGGTACGGTGTTGGATTCACTCGCACAGTGGAACCCGGCTCGACCGACGCAACCGTTGGCGTCTCCAGATGCCATGTTACCAAACGAAGGGATCACCGCCGATGAAGCGCTAGAACGACTTGCGGCGACGCGAACACGGCTGCTCAGCGTCTTACCACAAGCGTCGGGACTACCGCTCGGAACGGTACACGCGCCGCATCCGTTTCTTGGGTCGATGAACGGCTATCAATGGATCTTGCTCATCGCCGAACACGAGCGTCGCCATACGCGGCAAATAGAGGCCCTCACATCGCGTTTCACCGCACCCCTTCATTAATTTTCGATATGTTCCGCACGTCCCTGCTGTACCTATCGCGCCAGAAAGGCGTTTTCAACTTTATCCGCAACGTCGGCTTCGCGCGCAAAATGGCGTCGCGATTTGTCGCGGGCGAAACCATTTCGTCTGCGCTCGACGCGGTGGAAGCGCTTAATGCCAAGGGTATCAGCGCATCCCTCGACTTGCTGGGCGAGAGCGTCGCCAACGAGGCGGAAGCGCGCGAAACTGGTCAACAATATCTCGAAATTCTTGATCGTATTCAGCAGCGCAAACTGAATGCGAATGTATCGGTGAAACTTACGGCGCTTGGTCAGGATATCTCGGATACACTTGGTCTCGACGTGGTGCGGCAGGTGCTGACGCGCGCCAAGCAGTACGAATCCTTTGTGCGACTCGACATGGAGTCGAGCGCGTACACAGATCGAACATTTGACACGTTCGAACAGCAGCTTTATCCCGATTTTCGGGAGAACGTGGGCATTGTTTTACAGAGTTCGTTGCGCCGCACGCTGAACGACATCGATCGCGCTAACCGACTGCAGTGTCGCGTGCGCATTTGCAAGGGCGCCTATCTGGAGGCTCCCGAGGTGGCATACCCCGACAAGGCGGACGTCGACAAAAATTACGTCGCGGCAATGCATCAGCTGATGGAGCACGGTCGATATCCGGGCATTGCCACGCACGACGAAGCCATCATTGCCGAAGCGCAGCGTTTTGCGAAGGAGAAGGGCATTGCAGCAGATCGCTTCGAGTTTCAAATGCTTTATGGCGTACGCCGCGATTTGCAGGAACGCCTGGTGCGCGACGGTTATCGCATGCGTGTATATGTGCCATTTGGAACGCAGTGGTATCCGTATCTGATGCGTCGTCTCGCCGAGCGTCCCGCAAACCTCGCGTTCATGGCCGGGAACATTGTGAAGGAAATGTTGGGCGGATCATCGTCGACTGCGACACAGGACGCAGCACACGGCGCGCGCAACGGGTCGCACTGAGTCACGACGGCCAGCACCTGCCCCCCGAGCCACACAAGGGGGACGAACGTACACTCGGCGGCTATATGGCCGTGCACTCGAGGCCGGCCGCTTTCGAAGGTGTGGATGGTTTCTCGTATTCCGTCGACATCATCACGGACACGACGGGCGATACCGCGGCACCATGGGGCGCATATTTATTTTTCGTGAAATGGGGACAAGGTGAACCCGAGGTGCAGGGACATCTCGAAACTCCGTTTCTCATTACCGGCGACAATGAGTCCCTCGTGCGTTATCAGCTCGGTGCCATGCAACTCGCCACGGTAAAAGCCACGCTCGACGGGTTACTGCGTTCTTCGGCGACGGAGCGACGCGCGTGACCGTTGAGGCACGAGCGCCAGGCGACGATACGTCGTTCGCGCGCACGCATGAAGGCGTGGTCTTGCAGGGTACAGGTGGCGTATGGCAGGTGCGCGCCGACGATGGAAGCACCCATGACGTATCGTTGCGCGGACGACTGAAGCATGAGTCAGGGCGCGATGGAAAAAAAGATCCTGAGCGCGAAACAATGCGTCGCGTCGCGGCGCGCGATGACGCAGCGCGACCGATTAAACTCGCGGTTGGTGATCGCGTCACCATCAATGGTGACGCCGATCCGTCTTCGTGGGCCATTGACGTCATTCATCCGCGCACGAGCAAGCTCGCGCGACGTGCACCAGGTGGCGCGCGCGGCGAACGCGTGGTGGTCGCGAATCTCGATCAGGTCTTGGTCGTGTTTGCGGCGGCAAAGCCCGAACCGCATCCGCGCATGCTTGATCGGTTTCTCGTCATCGCTGAAGCGAACGGACTTGCGGCACGCATCGTCATCAATAAATGCGACCTCGTGCCCGAGCGCGAAATTCGCGCGCGTTTCGCCGAACATTCGAATGCCGGCTATCCGTTGCATCTCACCAGTGTGCGCACCGGTGCGGGGTTGGAGGCGCTACGCGATGAAGTCGGCGGACGAAGCTCCGCGTTGAGTGGTCCATCCGGTGTGGGCAAGTCGTCGTTGATGAACACACTGTTCCCGGGTCTCAATCTGCGCACGGCGGAGATCAGTGAGAGTGTCAATAAAGGGCGACACACCACGGTCGGTGCGGTGCTCCATCCGTTGCCTGGCGGCGGTTTCATCGCTGACACACCAGGGCTGCGCGAAGTAGGATTGTGGGGCATTCATGTCAGCGACATTGCCAACTGTTTTCCGGAGTTACGCCCATTGCTCGGCGAGTGTCGGTTTGCCGATTGCACCCATCTCGTTGAGCCGGGGTGCGTTATTCGCGAGGCGGTTCAAGCGGGTATCGTGAGCCGCGGGCGGTACGACAGCTTCATTAAGTTGCGTGAAGAGTTATCTGATGGTTCGCAGGACGGCTGGTAACGCATTTCGAGAGTGGAAAGGTCCAGCCGAGGTGAAGCGTACATCTGATGGACGATCGGGGGCGTAGCATCTGTGAACCCATATGTCGACCATCTTCGCCTCCGCCTCCGGCTCCAGTGCCGAACCATACTCGTCTGGCCTGTTCATTGGCGCGGACGCGAAGTACGTTGACCGCGACGCAATCGACCGCCGACATATTCGTTCACATCGTTTCCCGGCCGCATTTATTTCTGTGTTTACTCCTCCCGCCCACGATGATGCGCAGCTCGTGGCCGACATGGCCCAAAGCATTGAGCGCGCCGCATCGCTGCTCTACGACAGGCATAGCGCCGTGATGTATGGCCTCGCGTTGCGTATGGTCGGTGAAGCGGCCGATGCGGAAGAGGTTGTGCTGGACGCGTTTGCACAGGCGTGGCGCAATGCGGCGCGATATGATCGGTCGCGCGCTACGGTGGTGGGATGGCTGACAACCATCGTTCGCACACGTGCACTCGATTTAATACGCGCTCGCGGACGTCGGGTCCGCATGACGGAATCCGCCGCGTCACAAACGGATGAACCAACGGCGATGGGGCAGGGATTTGTCGCGCCCGATCGTGCGGTGACCGACGCCGAACGTGCGTCCGCGGTGGCCTCGGCGCTTGGTGTGCTGCCCGACGCGCAACGCCGTGCCATTGAGCTTGCGTTCTTTGAGGGACTCACGCATCACGAAGTCGCTGAACGCTTGCGCGAACCGCTGGGTACAATAAAAACGCGCATCCGACTGGGTATGCAGAAGTTGCGCGACATGCTCGATGGCATGGCACCGGAGGGCGCATCATGACACTGCTGTCAGTCGACGAGATGCGCGAACTCGCGCCCTGTTACGTCATGGACACGCTGTCAGCGAGCGAGCTGCAGCAGTTTGAAGAAGGGATGCGCAACACCGAGATTGCGCGCGCGATCGAGCCTGAGATCGTTGCGCATCGTGCGGCATTAGAGTTTCTCGCGACGCAGTATGCTGTGACGCCGCCGCCGTCGCTGCGTGATCGATTGCACGCGCGCATTGCGGCAGAACAACGTGTGGTCAGCGAGCCAGCGGTGGTGCTGCCCATTCGGCCCGTGGCTCGTGTTACGCCCATGGTTGGTGGCGCAACGCGCGTGACACCGATTCAGGGGGCGTTCGCGTTGCCGGGCAGTGCGCGCGTCGTGTCCACAAGTAAGACCGCGTGGTGGGGTGCAGGAGTGCTCGGTCTCGCGCTCGCGGCATCGGTCGTGTTCGCGATTGATTTACAAAATCGCGTGCATGCTTTGCAAAGCGAATTGACGCAGCAACAGCGCATCGCCGAACGCAGCACGGCGCGATTGGCCGAGCGTGAAACGACGTTGCGCACATTACTTGATGGTGGCAACGATCTTGTGCTCGTGCGATTGGCGGCGAACGAGTCGAAGGGGCCGGGCATGCAAGTGTTCTGGAACACGCGTGATGGGCGCGCAGTGATTCTCGCCTCGGGGCTCGCCCAAGTGCCGAAAAATCGCACGTACGCGTTATGGGCCATTCGAAACGGAAAGCCGATACCGCTTACGCTCTTCAACCCTGAGGCTGACGGCAGCGCGTTGATTTCGGGCGTCGCGCTCTTGAAGCAAGGCGACACGGTGGACGCCTTCGCCGTGACGGAAGAACCGGCGGCCGGTTCGCCGCAGCCGACGATGACGCCGTTCTTGGTGGGTGCAGTTCCGAAAACGTAGGATAGCGCAGCGACGACGGCTGGCGCGCTGCGCATCCGCCGCGGCGAGTGCGCTTTCAGTTGGATAGGTGCACTCTTTCTACTTGCCGTAGTTCGCGTAATTAAAAACATCTGGAGGTGCTGTGAAGACCATCAGAATTGTGAGGTCGTCAATTGCTGGCGACCCCAGCGTCGGTAAGATGTTATTGTCGTGGCCCTCCGTCAGGCGCAGGTTATTCGGCGCTCGCATGTTGACCGTTACGTTGGCGTTTGCCGCCGCCGCGTGCCGTTCCGCCTCGTCAGACAATCGCCGCGTAGCAACGTTAGCGGTAATTGACAGCCTAGAGCTCGTGGGTACGGACTCAGCGTACGTTGCTCGCCCGGGCGGCCTCGCGATTACGCGAGATGGGCAGATACTTGTGGCTGACAACGGTCAGAAAACCATTTGGCGCTTTGATCCGACTGGCCGACTGCTTGATCGCTTTGGGAAACCAGGTGATGGCCCTGGCGAACTTCGATCAGCGTCTGATCTCGTTGTTGTGGGAGATTCGCTCGTCGCCGTCAATAACGTAGGGAGACGGCAGATCGATTTGTTTTCACTGGCAACCGGAACCTTTGTGCTCACAAAGAAGGTGCCGGTAAATGTGCTTTCAATTCGGGCTTCTCATGACACCGTGCTCGCAGGTGCCGTCTATCCTGACGGCTCGCATTCGGTAACAAGCATTCCGCTAAAACTGAGCGAACTCACTGCTGCCGGTCCCGTTCCAATTATTCTCGCTCGACACCCCATATTAATTGCACCGTTTGGTACCGTTATTTTTGACAATCGAAATCAAGATCGAGTGGCAGCCTTTGAAGCGTCCGATTGGCTCTTTCACTGGTCAACCGATGCAGCGGTTGACAGCGTGATGATGCCCAAAGTTCGTCGCCGCGGAGCTCGCACCGACTTGCTGATGGCTACGGCCGCGGACACCACTCGCGGGCGCGAGGCGCTGTTCAAATCTTCCATGCCGATGTACGTCCGATTCGTGTCGGACCGCACCGCGCTTGTGATTCACGGCGACCTCGAGTTCTCGCGTTCGTCATTTACTGGCACGTTCTTCGCCTCGGTCGTCGATGTCGGAGCAAAGTCAGTTGGATGCAGTGACTTATTAATTCCAGTCCCAATCGATCCGCTGCCTCGATTCTTTAGCCGTAGCGACACGCTTTTTGCGATTGTGCAGCATTCGGAAGGTCGCACCTTCGTCGTGCGTTTGCGCATTCCACTCGATGCCTGTCATTTGTGAGGTCCTGTTTGTAAACGGACATCTTGTCGAATCCAGCACATTCCCAGTGATCGGTTACAACTCGGCGCTCCGCCGATTGCTCTGACCGTCGGTCGTCCACTCTCCTGCAATCGAATGAGCTTTCAAAGCGCAAAGAGATGCACAAGCACGGTGAGCGCAACGACAGCTGCCATGGCGCTTCTCCTCGCGAGTTGCACATCGGACACACGTCCATCTGGCGACGTCAACGAGCAGATGTCAAAGGCTATGGTGTTCATTGACAGTCTGCCGCTTCCCGCTGTATCTGCATCCAACGCGATACCGGCCGTCGCGCGCTCGGAGAATGGTTCGCTCTACTTTTTGAGCTCCGACTCTACGGTGACGATCCATTCGTCGGCCAATACGACAACACGCGAATTCCGGGTGCCACCAAGATCATCACATTGGACGGGACGCGCGAAAGCCATCGCAGTTTATGCCGATTCACTGATTGGATTTTTAAGCAGCGACGGTCGTACCATTACCATTGCGAGTCTGAAATCACAGCAAGCGCAGTGGTCGGCATCGCTACCCGCCGCAGCATTTGACATTCGTTTATCGGCTGCAGGCGCGCATGTCGCAAGTTTTGCCGGTGACTCGGGTGTGATATGGAGAATACCGAACAGCGATACCGTGAGCGCGAGTTCGCTTCGCCAACCTCCAAGCTACGCAATGTATCCGCAGTTGCGAGCGCTGCTCGGCGACTTCGTATTTTATGCCAACCGGCGAAGCGGGATGTTGATCTTTCCGGCTGATGCACACTTGTTCTTTTGGTTTCCGAGCGGTCGCCCGGACAGCATTTACTTGCCTCCCCGTCGCCGTTTTGGAACCCAAGCGGTAGAGCGCCTCAAAAACGCCTCACCAGCGTCGCTCGAAGCGCTGCGGTCACAAGTGTCGATACCACGTTTCGTCGGTGTGCTCTCCGATTCGACGGCGCTCGTGGTGTATCGCGATAGCACGTCAACGCCCAAAGAACCGTCGACTCGGACATACTATGCGCTGATCGTCAACGCGAAACGCTCGCGGGTCTGTCTCGACATTTCGATGCCACATCTCGCCAATCGCGAGGTGAGGTTCTTGCTCCATCAGGACACGTTAGAAGCCATTGCGTCGTCAAACAACCGCGCGTCAAACACATCGCTCTCGCGTTTTCGATTCAGGATTGCCATTGAGTCCTGCGGATGGATCGGTGTGCAACGCGGCATTTAGCAGCGCGTATGCCCGCCCTACTTCGCGCGCACCGTACCTAATCCACCGTCCACACCAAAACACTGACCCGTCACCCACGATGCATCGGGACCAAGCAGCCAGGCCATCACGCCTGACACATCTTCCGGCTCGCCCAATCGACCTAACGCATGCATCGCGCGCGATGCTTCAGACGCCGCCACCGACGACGTGATACGCGCAGTCATCGGCGTTCGCACAAGTCCGGGCGCCACGGCATTCACGCGCAACCCACGCGATCCGTATGTTGCCGCCGCTGACAGCACGAGCCCCAACACGCCCGCTTTCGCTGCGGCAATTGCTTCGTGATTGGCCAGCCCCGTGCGCGCGGCGGCTGAACTGCACAACACAACACTTCCCCCATCGGGCATTATACGCGCCGCACTGCGAACCGAACCGAATGCGCTTGTAAGATTGGCCGCAATAACCGCCTGAAATTCTTCCACTTTCGTTAAATGCGCCGGCTTGAGCAACAATGATCCCACGCAATTCGCTACGCCAGTCACTCGACCAAACGCCTCGTTGGCGAGATCGGCTACGCGGTCAACCTCCGCAAAATCAGTGGCGTCGCCCACCGCATATGACACCGATGTCAGCATGCGCAGCTCGTTCGCTAGCGAGATCAGTGGATCCTCGCGACGCGCCACAAGAAACAATGATGTACCGGTAGCCGCAACACGTCGTGCAAGCGATGCACCAATACCGCCCGTTGCACCAAGAATGAGTACGGCGGACGACGTGCCGGAAGGCTTCGAGTCGAATGTCATGCATCAGCAACTCTTCAGCGATTACATCGGTTCCCGACGAGCACGGCCCTACGGTGACAGCCGACGACGCACCCACACACCGACTTCACGCCGAAAGCAGATGCGATCATGCAAGCGACTCCGACGACCCTGCCAAAACTCCAACTCTTCAGGCACCACTCGAAAGCCTCCCCAGTGATCGGGCAGTGGTACTGCAGTGTCAGCGAAGCGCTGTTGATTGTTGGCGACCTCGCGCTCTAACGCATCGCGTGACGACAACACACTGCTCTGATGCGACGTAAAAGCGCCGAGTTGGCTGGTGACTGGACGCGAATGGAAATATTGATCTGAATCGGCCCGACTCACCCGCTGCACCGCCCCCGCAATACGCACCTGTCGTTCAAGCTCGGCCCAAAAAAAACAGAGCGATGCATGCGGATTGTCGGCCAATTCTTGACCCTTGCGACTGCGATAGTCCGTAAAAAATACGAAGCCACGTTCATCGACCGCTTTGAGTAACACAATACGCGCCGATGGATACGCGTCTGGCGTCGCGGTTGCCAAACACATCGCGTTAGGCTCGAGCACATCGGCCTTGATCGCATCATTAAACCATCGGCCAAACTGCACGATGGGATCGGCATCGACATCCGCTTCGGTCAGTTCGGCACGCTTGTAATCGGTCCGAATATCAGCGATGGACAGATTCGACATGCTCTACACCTCGACCAGCGGCAGCGATGCGCGCGGGTACTCGTCAGGGACGTCGGTAAACACATCGCCTTCGTACGATGCGCCATCAGGAGTTTCTAAGACAAAGCCCGCGTCCTCGATCATGCGCAAGTCATCACGAGCCGTCTGACCCTGCGTCGTGAGATAGTCACCGATAAATATGGAATTTGCCGCGTACAACCCCATGACTTGCATACTCCGCAGGTGCACTTCGCGTCCGCCGCTGACGCGAATTTCTTGCGTTGGCAACAACAGCCGATACAACACCAAAATGCGCAGACAGCGTCGCGGGTCGAGCGCACGGATATTGGCAAACGTGGTACCAGGCACCGGGATAAGGAAATTCACCGGTACGCTTTTTACGTCGAGTTCGCGCAACGACAACGCGAGATCAATCACGTCATCATCGCTCTCGCCCATCCCCAAAATACCACCACTGCACGTTTTCATACCGGCGTCCTTCACCGCTTGGACCGTACCCACGCGATCTTCAAACGTGTGTGTACTCACAATTTCCGACGTAAAGTTGGCCGACGTATTGAGATTGTGATTAATCGTCTCCACACCCGCCGCCTTGAGCCTTTGCACCTGCTCGGCGTTCAACAACCCGAGACACGCGCAAATTTTCAAATCGTGTTTTGCGCGCACCGCTTGCACCGCGTCAATCACCTTTGCAAACACCGTCTCACCCGGCGCACGACCCGAAATCACCATACAAAGTGTGCCGGCCCTGAGCAGCGCGGCACGATCCGCGGCCTCCATAATCTTGGCCAGCGCCAGCATCGGATACTTCTCAATTTCGGCCGTCGAGATTTTGGATTGCGAACAGTAGTGGCAGTCCTCCGGACAAAGTCCACTCTGCGCGTTGAGCAAAAAGTGCAATCGAACACGATTGCCCCATGCCGCCCGTCGCACGCGATACGCCGCCGCAAGTTGATCCAGCAACGCGTCATCGGGCGCGGACAACACGGCATGCGCTTCTTCACGCGAGAGCAGCTCGCCCGCGAGTGAACGGTCGGCGAGCTGTTGCCAGTACGCAGCTTGGTGTGAGGCAGTCATCAGTCGAAGAAAAGGGTACCCGGCGCCGTTGGCACCGGTGTTTCACGAAGGAGCAACGTATCAAGCCCACTGCCTTGTGCAGCGGCAGCAAGCGCACTGAGTGAGTCGGTACGATCCACCCACGGAAAGCGAAAAATTGCATGATGCGGTAAGAGCGCGCGCAGCGCATCGTAGTTCGTCGCATCGCAAATAGCGCCGTCATTTGCGGTGTGCGTTGTCAAAATGATCGCGCGCACGAGTAGCCCACCACGCTCCGCCGCGTGTACGGTGAGGAGCACGTGATTGAGCACGCCGAGCCGGTCGCCGGCGACGATAATGAGTTCGCAGCGCCACCGCGCAAATAGATCGAGAAACGACAGCGTGCGCGTGATTGGCACGAGCAATCCGCCAGCGCCTTCCACCAAAATTATTTCGCGTTCATCGCAGAGCGCATCAAACGCGGCATCAAGCACGTCAAGCGACACCGTGAGGCCCGCTCGGTGTGCTGCGACCATGGGCGCCAGCGGTTCGCGGAACGCGTACGGACGAACGATCGACAGGTCATCGGTGCCACCCGCCGCTTCCTGCAATCGCTCCGCGTCGGATCGTGGCGCTCCATAGACAGCGAGTCCTTCATCAACGCCGCTTTCTACTGGTTTCATAGCGGCAATACGTTGGCCGAGCTGTACTGCGCGCGCCGTGAGTGCCGTTGCGACCACTGTCTTACCGATGCCCGTGTCCGTCCCCGTAATGGCAAGCCGTAATAACGGCAGTGGAGACGTGGGCAATGATTTAGTCATCAACCGGTCCTCCGGATCCGGGCGTTTCCGCGCGTTCCCCGTCGAGAAAACGCTGGATCACCTCGTATACGCGATCCAGTTCTTCATTGGTAGTGCAATAGGGAGGAAGACAATACGCCACGGTGCCCAGCGGACGCAACAACACGTTTTCCTGCAACGCAAAACTTGCGAGCTCCCGACCGACGCCACTGAGATATCCTGTGGTGCCCGTGAGTTCAACGGCCGCGATGGTTCCGATTTGACGCACCGCATGTACGCCCGGCATACCACGCAACGCTGACAGATGATGCGCCTGTGCTACTTCGATACGAATGCGATCGTCTTCGCTGTCCTCATCGAAGAGCTCGAGCGATGCCAGCGCTGCCGCACACGCAATCGGATTGGCCGTGTACGAATGTCCGTGAAAAAACGTCTTTTCGCGATCGCTGCTCAAGAACGCGTCGTAAATCGCTTCCGTTGCAGCGGTCGCGCCTAGCGGCAGCGTGCCGCCAGTGAGGCCTTTAGACATGCAGAGTAAATCCGGCGCAACGTCGGCGCGCTCGCACGCAAACATCGGCCCCGTTCGGCCAAAGCCGGTGAGCACTTCATCGGCAATGAGATGCACACCCGCTGCGCGCGTCCGCTCACGAATTTGTTGCAGCACGCGTTCATCCCACACGCGCATACCACCGGCACCAAGGATCAATGGCTCGACGATCACGGCCGCGAGTTCAGACCCCCGCGTTTGCAACAGCTGGTCGAGCGCACGAATGGTGTCGCCTTCAGACGGATCCGGAAGTCGCGCCACTTCAAACAACAACGGTTCATACATATGCGTAAACACTCCGCGCGCGCCGGCCGCCATCGCACCAAACGTATCGCCGTGATACGCGTGATCAAGCGCGGCAATTAGTCGACGCGGCTGCCCGCGATTGGCATACGATTGCAACGACAGCTTGATCGCCACTTCAACGGCCGTTGATCCGTCATCAGAAAAAAAGATGCGCGAGAGTCCGCGTGGCAATCGCGCGCAAAGCCCTGCGGCGAGTGCCGCTGCGGGAGCGTGGGTGAACCCAGCGAAAATGACCTGATCGAGCGTACGCGCCTGTTCTGCAATCGCCGCGACGATATCGTCGTGGCAATGTCCATGCGTGGTCACCCACCATGACGAGATGGCATCGAGAATTGGACGACCATTGGCGTCGTACAACCACGCGCCTTTCGCGCGTGCAATCGCAATCGGAATCGGCGCTTGCAAATGCTGCGTGTATGGATGCCAAACGTGCGCGGCATCTTGCAACAGCACAGCGTCGAGCACGACATCATCGGCTTCGTCGACCTCGGCGGAGTCGTCGGTGTCGTCGGTGTCGTCGATGTCGTCCCTATCCCCTACTCCCCATTCCCTATCCCCCATCATCGCATCGCCGCCAATAAGCTTGCCGCCAACGCGTCGACCAGCTCAGGCGGATGCAGTGCTGACACCGACACACGTAATCGCGATGTACCCGCAGGTACGGTGGGCGGTCGGACACCGCCAATGAGAAATCCACGGCGGCGCATGTCGGCGACCAAACTCATCGTGCGCATCGGATCACCCACGCGTATCGGTAAAATGTGTCCATCGCTCGCGCCGGGCACTTCGTGTCCACCGCGACGCAACCGCTCGCGCAACTGACGCGCACGATCAAGCACCGCCGTGCGTCGCCACGGTTCAACGCGTGATAAACGCAACGCTTCAAGCGTGGCAGCGGCGATGGCCGGGGGGGTACTCGTTGTGAAAATGAAGGAGCGCGCGCGGCTGGTAAGAAACTCGATCAATACCTGCGATCCGCCAACAAACGCACCAGCCGTACCAAACGCCTTTCCCAGCGTGCCGACAACAATATCGACACGTGCGGTGACGCCAAAATGCTCCAATGTGCCGGCACCGGTCGGACCAAGCACACCCGTTCCATGCGCATCATCGACATATGTCCACGCACCAAAGCGTTCGGCAACTTCAACTAAGCGGTCCAACGGAAAGAGATCACCATCCATCGAGAAGACACCTTCGACGATGATGAGCGCGCGCCGATAGCTCCCTGCATCTTGCACCAACATCGATTGCAGCGCGTCCACATCCCCATGCGGGAAGATGCGCACCGTCGCCTTCGATAGTCGGCACCCGTCAACCAACGATGCATGATTCAGCTGGTCGCTGTAAATCACGTCACCCGGTGACATAAGCGCTGGAATTACGCCGATATTCGCCATGTAGCCAGACGGAAAAAGCAACGTAGAATCTACGCCCTTAAACCGCGCGAGCTCGCGTTCGAGCGCGTCGTGAATGGGATGATTTCCCGAGATTAAACGCGCCGCGCCCGCCCCCGTGCCCTCGGCCTGCAAGACCGCACTCGCCGCGCGCGCCACGCGATGATCCGCCGCCAGTCCGAGATAATCGTTTGACGCAAAATCAGCGATACGTTCACCATTGAGGATCACGGTGCCAGCACGACGCTGCTGCACCGCGCGCATGGAGCGCTTAAGCCCCGCGGCTTGCAGCGCCACCAATTCTTCTTCCAACACATCGTCAATTGGACGAAGCGTGCGCGTGTCTATGCTTGTCATAGCGCGCTCATTGCACAACGAACGTGAGATGTTTGCTCGTCGCGTGCGCCGTACACGCACCGCCGTACGTGCCCGGCGGAATGATGTACTCCGTCGTGTTGCCTGATGCCGCGCGAAACATTGCGAGCTGATGCGGCATCGTGTCGTTATTCACCACGCGTACTTTGCGACGCGCACCACTCCCACCAACAAACACCGTGTCGCGCAATGCGGAACGACGGCCATACCCATCAACAACGGTCGCAACGCCGCCGCGGGCAACGCGAATCTCAAGATCCGCTCGGGGCCACGTGAGCCACGCGATGATTACGGACGCGATCGCGACGGCCGCAATGAGCAATGGTCGACGCACTACGAGCGACCCGTCATGGCGTGCGTACATGTGCTGTCACACCAAACGTGCGACCGTCGGAAAAACGCAGCGTCACAGGCACGGCTTCTCGCGGCGTCAGGGGTCGGGTCAGATGCATCAACATCAGGTGTGTACCACCGGGCTTCATCGTGAGTGTTGCACCTTTTTCGATGACGAGTTCTGTCTTCATGTCCATCGCCGCCACATCACCGTGCATCATCGTTTCATGCGCTTCGGTAGACGTCGAGATTGGCGTCTCGAAACTGGTGATGTGCAGTGCGGCCGTATCGGTATTCTTGAGCACGAGATACACGCCCCCCGTTGCTCCAGAGTCTGCCGGACGCGCCCATGCATCGAGTACTTGCACGGCGCCAGCGGGTTTCGCACGCGCGCATGCGATCGCCGTGACAGCGAGCATCGCGCCGCCAAACATCACACGTCCGCTCGGCATCACAGGAACCGCTTCAAATCCGCCGTCATCGCTTCCCAGCCAATGCCAAACGGATATTGCGCGACCAGTCTTCCCTTCCCGTCGACTAAAAACACCTGCGAGGAGTGACTCACAAAATATCCGTTTGGTTCAGTTCCACCCTCGTGATACGCCACCACGCCAAACGCCTCTTTGATGCGCGCCGTTGTCAACGAGTCACCTGATGCACCAAAAAAGCTGCTGTCAAATTGCGCGGCATACCGGCTGGCAATCGCGGGGGTGTCGCGCTTAGGATCGATCGTCACGAAAACAAACCGCACACGCGACGCTGCAGTGCCCAGCGCTTTCTTCACCCGCGTCCAGTCCGCGAGAGTGGTGGGGCAGACGTCGGGACAGTGTGTATATCCAAAAAAATACAGTTGGGGACGTCCGGATTCGGCGATTGTTCGCAACACCGTCCCATCGGCTTGCGTGAACTCAAACGCTGGTAGTGGCCGCGCGGGGTCGATCTCGATGCCATGAAATCCGCCCTTCGTCTCGCACGCGCCCAACACGACAAGCGCAGCGAGGGCGAATGCGACGGTACTAGCACGTCGACGAGACAAGAGTGCGATCATGTGGTCAAATATGTCCCGACTCATTGGTGGCGTGCAGGGCTGTCGCCCTTTTGATTTCTGACTAATGATGATGCCTGATCACTCGCAAACCATCCACGATGTTGATCGCGCGCCGACGCGCTTGATAGACCGTCATCGATGGTCCCTCACGTTAGTGCTCGGTGTGCTTGCCATTGCGCTGGCGCACGCGCTCGATCATGTGACATGGAGCATCGTTCGCGATGCCAACGTGTATGAACGGGACTGGGGTCGGTTGCTCCGGATGCTTGGTTATCTGCCCACGTGGTTGATCATCGCCATCGGTTGCTGGACATCCGACTATCCACGAGATGGCTGGAAGTGGCGCGGCGGCTTGCTCTTTGTTGCACCCGTAGCTGGTGGAGCGCTCGCCGAGTTACTGAAGTTGTGTGTGCGTCGGTTGCGTCCCGACCCTGACCATTTTCATTATGCATTCCGCGCCATTTCCGATCATCCGTTTGGCAACGGCGGATTGGGGATGCCAAGCAGTCATACGTTAGTCGCGTTTGCAGGGGCGACAGCGCTTGCCCATGTTTTTCCAAAAGCGGCATGGCTCTGGTATGCGTTGGCTGTTGGATGTGCGATCACTCGCGTATTAACGGTCGCACATTTCTTAAGCGACACGGTGGTTGCTGCTGTGTTGGGCTTTCTTGTTGGCGATGTGCTCTCCCGGCTTTGGTCCCGCGCGGTGTTCGCGCACTCTTCACTCTCTCGGAGTTTCTCCTGATGTCGCAATCGCTGTCCTCCATATCCGCTCGGCCGCGTCACGCGCTGCTTCGTCGTGTTGCTGGCTTCATGGTTGCACTCGCGGTGCTCGCCATATCTGCCTCGCCTACGCACGCCATGCGTCGCCATCTCCGATTGGTGAAGTCATCACCCGCGGCGGATACCGTGATGGCCAAGTCGCCTGCCGCGATTTCGCTATGGTTGTCCGAGCGCGCCGAATTACCAATGACCAAAATTGCACTGTCCATCACTGGTGGGGCAGACATTACCCTGGCTGCGCTCACGAGTGCGAAAACAAAGGGTGCGCCCGTCCAAGCAAAGTTGGTGAAGCCACTCGCGAACGGTGCGTACACAGTGAAGTGGAAAGCCGCGTCGAAGGATGGTCATGTCGTGGACGGTACCTTTGCGTTTCGCGTTGCTGCGGCCAAGTAAATAGACGTAGCGCGGCACCTCGCGGAAAAGCGAATGCTCATCGCCGTCGTTGCGAAATTGTTGTTGTATCTCGGAGCAACGGTGGTGATGGGCGACGCAACGGTGCGCGTGCGCCGAGTGTTGCCGGACGATGCGCGCGATCACCGTCGTGATGGCCAACTGCTCCGACTCGCGTGGTGTGGGATGTTGGTGAGCGTGGCGATGCTGTTCGCGAAGCAGGCCGTCGACATGGAGTTCGCAACGTCGTTAGATGCGGTGCGTGTCGTGCTCACGAAAACTACCTGGGGCCTTGGGTGGAGTATGCTCGCGGCCTTCGTCGTGCTCGGCACTGCACTGCAAGTATTCGGATCGTCGGAGTGGACGCGCGCGTTGGCGATTACCGGCGTCGCAATTTCTTTGGGTGGACTTGGGCATGCTGCGGCGGACGAGACCTGGCCGGTGCTTTCACGAGTAAACGACGCACTCCACGTACTCGGCGTCGGCGTCTGGATTGGTGGATTGGTCTTCGTCTCGCGTGCCATAACGGCAAACCGCGGTGACATATGGGCGCGCTTCAGTGCACTCGCCACGATTGCCGCACCGATCGTCGTCCTCACTGGTTTCGTCGCGTCGTTTCTTCGACTGCGTGACGCGTCGCTCGGCGCGATCTTCGCGAGCGACTACGGGCGATTGCTGTTGCTTAAAATTGGACTGGCGATCGTGGTGCTTGTGTACGGTGCTGCGCATCGACGACGCTTGCACAAATGCGGCATTCCAACAGGCCGGAGTGTGCGCAATGAACTGTGGTTCGCACTTGCAGTGTTTGCGGCGACGAGTGTGCTCACGGGAAGTGCGCCACCCGGGGAGTAACCGCGACAAAAAGCGCCATCGCAAACAGTGTTTGCGATGGCGCCTTTTTGTGTCAAACAACCGCGTGTTTAGCGGTTGTACCGCTTCTTGAACTTGTCCACGCGACCCTGCGTATCGATGAGGCGCTGCGTGCCCGTGTAGAACGGGTGCGAGTCACTCGTGATTTCCAGCAGGATGAGCGGATACTCGTTGCCGTCGTCCATACGAATCTTCTGCTCGCTGGTCATCGTCGAGCGAGTGATCATCGTGGTACCCGTGGACGAGTCTTTGAACACCACCGGATGATACGGTGGGTGAATGCCTTCTTTCATATCTGCTCCTGCATGCGCTGCCATTGCCGGCGGAAGCGCGTTGTTAGGGGGCTTGGCACACCCGAAGGCGGGTCAAGCGTAGCATGGATAAATGGCCTAGTTAGTGGGCTGGGTCAAGTCGGAACGGCAAACTCTTACGCCAGCACCGCCGCAGCGAGCATCGCCGCTGTCCCCGCGCCAATCCACCACAATCGTCCCCAGTGCGTCGGATCCGAATGCCGGTCGTGCAGCGATGCTCGGGCCACCACCTGCGCGATGTACAGGTAGGTCCCGGCGGCAATCGGCAGGAGGTAGCCCGCGAGCGAGACGACCCGTTCGCCAATCAGCAGCGTGAGCGTTGCCCCAAGCATTGCGATGATTGCGGTCACCAGGTTGTACGCTACCGCCCGCATGGGGCGAATGCCGCCGTGCACAAACAGGCTAAACGTGCCTATTTCGCGCGGAAGTTCGTGCATGCCTACCGCGAGCATCGTCAGCAGCCCCACCGATGGCGCCGCAAGAAATCCGGCGGCAATGAGCATTCCGTCGACGAGATTGTGCAGCGCATCGCCAAGAAAAGTCATTGGCGCGATGGCTCGGGCACGGGCGACGGATTCGTGCGAATGTGCAGGTGTTGGATGCAAATGTACGCAGTCTGCCTCGCTGCTGTCGCTATTATGTGCTGATGGTGCACCCAAGGCGACGCCGTGTGCATGGGCGTGATCGTGACCCGCCAACAGCCGTTCAATTAACCAAAACAGTGCGAACCCACCAAATACCCCAAGCAGCACGAACGTCGGCGACTGACCCATGCGCAGCGCGTCGGGAATCAGATGCGCCACCGCTGCGCCAAACACCGCGCCCGCGCCAAACGCTGTAAGCTGCGGCAGAATGCGCCGAATCCACTGTTCACGCTGCGCCATCAGCAGCGTGACCAACAGCGGCACTCCAGACACGACGGCAACCGATGTGAGGCTGCCCGACCACGCATCAACGGGAAATTGCATATCGAGTGCGCTCAAACTAACCCGCGCATCAATCCCTATTCTCTATCGGATAACAGCGCCGCCGCATCTGCCCAGCGCTGCTTTCATCGCAGCATCAGCTTCAGCCGCGATATGCGCATCACGGGTTCGCCGGATTCGTCTGCCTCCGCACTAGCGAAGTAGCCTTCACCAATAGGCATTCCGATGCTGACTGGAACCAGCTGCCTCGAGAGCACTCGATTCAGGTTAGGGCTGAGCACTTCCACTTGAAACTGAATGCGCGGTCTCTGGGACATGGCGGCCATCCGATCCGCTCCGAGTTGTGTACCGGCACTGGGCCGAGCTACCGGCTTCCATTCGGGATGGGGTATCACAGTCAATACCCAAACGCGCCCTGCTTCGTCCTCCCAAAGACCGCCAACCATCGGCGTGAACGGCTCATCGAATACAGCATCACTTGGTTCGGTTAACGGTGCAGGCGCTTTCACCTTGCGTCCAGGCAACAACATGCTTCCTCGGCGCTTCATCCTTGGCGTATAGAGATCAAGCTCGAAGGTGTACGGCCGAGCAACGAGTAGATCGCCATTGGCACGAACTGAGAGCAATCGCCGATGCAGCCAGCGCCGACGAACATCTTCCAACGCCACTTCGTCTGGGAGAAAGCTCGTTACACCTAGCGAGTCCACGACGATCAGCGACGAACGATTCTTTGAGTCGGCGCGCACGTTCACAACCAAGCGGCGCCGACCCCAGAGCGCAGCGTCGAGGCCCATGCCGCCCGACAGCGCGAGCGGGCTACTAGTAAGGAATTTCCCATCAGCGGCGTATACCGAATGACGGCTGAGCGAGGCGTCAATTAAATGCAATGTACCGTCACCCGCGACGAGCGTGTTTCGAATATTTTCATATTCGCCTGGACCGCCACCACTGCGCCCGATTTGGCGAACAAGCTTGCCACGTACATCGAATTGCTTTAAAACTTTATCGCTTATCGCAAATAAATTTCCACTCGCGCTTCTGCGCAGCGTGTTCGGCGCGCTCTCGAGACCGAGCCCGACGATCGCGGCAATGCTGTCAACAGTTATTCGACAACTCTTGCAACTGACGGTCGCTGGGATCAAGATCGACTGAGCCAGCGCGGGCAACCCGGTTGCTTGGAGAGCAATCGCTAACACCATCTGCGCTGTATGTCTTCCCGTAACCGACACAGGCCACTTCGAGTTAACGGATTGAAAAACAACGAAAACACCGCGACGCTCATGGCTACCTCCCAGAAAAAACACCGCCGTACAGCGGCCGTGTCAGATAGCCATTCTGTGGTCAACGTTTTAACGAAGGCTACCAAATCTGAACGTTCAAGTGCGCTAAATTCCCTAGGTTCCATGACAGCGTCTAGGTTGGGGTTTTTTACACCGCCACGCGAGTAGAAGTCAACAACCTCCTCTAAGCTTTTCAAGCTGCCATCGTGTCAGAGGCGCGTCGCCGCGCGCGTTGACCGTGCGTGAGCAGACGGCGGTGTTGACGCAGCTGCAGAGTGCACGGTTTGTCGACTGCGCGCCGGCGCAGGTGTATGCGACGCTGCTCGAAGAGGACACGTATCTCTGCAGTCCGCGCACGATGTATCGGATTCTCGCCGCATATCACCAAGTGCGCGAGCGCCGCGCACAGCGCACGCATCCGACGTACGCGGTGCCGCGCCTCGTGGCGACGCAGCCGAATGCGGTGTGGACGTGGGACATCACGGAGCGCAAAGGGCCGCATAAAGGCGACCACTATAAGCTGTATGTCGTGCTCGATCTGTACAGTCGTTACGTCGTCGGGTGAATGCTCGCATCGCGCGAGTCGGTGGCGCTCGCGCAGCGCCTCATCAAAACCGCGTGTTGTCGCCACGGCATCACGCGGGACCAACTCACCGTACATAGTGATCGCGGCAGCGTGCAAACAGCCAAGGGCTGGCACGCTCTTCGAAGACGTAGACATCGTGCGTTCGCTCTCGCGGCCGCGCGTGAGCAACGACAATCCGCATTCCGAAGCGCTCTTCAACACCACGAAATACGCACCGACGTATCTAGGCCGTTTCAACAACTTCGCGCACGCAGAGCGCTGGTGTCGCACATTTTTCCAGTATTACAAC
>JANYFO010000360.1 GCA_025362635.1 Gemmatimonadaceae bacterium
GCCACCGTTTGGTTTGACGTGGTGTTGATATCGGCGGGTGATCCAGGAAGTCGAACATCCCAAAAAACATTGTGCGCGAGCGGTGGAAAGACGAAGCGCACAGTGCCGCCAACCTTTACGATTGTTTGAAATGCGCTAAACGTGAGGCCCGGCATGAATACATCGGCAATGACTGGTGCTCCGGGAATAGCCGTGACAGCGACAGCTACCGATGCAATGCGTGACAGCGCCCCATCTTGTACGGCAACGCTAATGAGCGTGCTGCCCACACCGACGCCCGTGACCGTGCCCGTTGCGCTTACCGTGGCAATCGTCGCGTTGGCACTGCTCCACGTCGCGACGCGCGTGCCCAATGCCACTGTGCCACCAGCGCCATCACGACCAATCACCGACACTTGAGTGAATTGTCCAAGTTGAATCGTGCCGTCGGTAATTATTGCGACGACGCTGTTCAATACGCCTGCGGCAGCAGTGACGGTCATGGTGGTTGTGCCCGTCACACTCCCCACCGTCGCGCTCAGTACCGCCGTGCCGGCAGAAACGCCGGTAACCAATCCGCTTGCGTTCACCGTAGCGATATTGGTCGCGTTTGATGACCAGGTAAACGACGAAGACACGCTTGTGCCATCGCTCGCCCGCGCCGTCGCCGACAACTGCACCGTTTGCGCGTTTGTGATGATGCTCGTGGCCGCAGACACCTCAACACGCGCGACTGTTTTTGTCGGAACAACAACCGGACCCGTACCAGAGTCTCCGCCGCACGAGACGAACGTCAAGGTCATGCCGAGCGTGCTCATCACGAGCAGTGCACGAACTACCTGTGGAATTCGATCACGAACAAACATGAACATGCCCAGTCTCCGTTAAAGGTGCCGACGCAGCGCTAATGATCAACGCGGTGGACGTGCTACGGGTGCCTCGGGTTTTCCACCGGGATGCCACGCGGGGCGCGGGCCATCGGCAAGCAATCGTAACGCACGCGCCGCGGCAGAAATCACGTGCGCCATGTGCGGCGCATCAATGGTTGACGCTTCGTCTTTCGGATGGTGATACGGCGTTTGAAGATTGAACGTCGAAATGGAGTGCGCAGGAATGCCGATGCGAGCAAAGGCGACGTTGTCGCTGCGTTCAAAAAAACGTTGACCTGGTCGCGGATCCGGCACTAGTGGAATGCCGTTGTCGGCGAGCAAATCACCCATGGTCGATCGTTCGTATCCCGTCAGCCATGCCTTGCCGAATCCGCCCCCGAGTGAATCCGGGTGCGCAATCATCTCAACGTTGAGATCGACAACGGTCTGTTCGAGTGGCAACAGTGGGTGTGCGATATACCATCGCGTGCCGAAGCCGCCCACTTCTTCTCCAGTAATCGCCATAAAAAGAATGGTGCGTTTGGGTCGTGGTCCTTTCGCCAACGCCTTTGCCATTTCGATCAACGCCACATTGCCAGACGCATCATCGTCGGCACCGTTGTTGATCGAGTCGCCGTTTACCGGTGCACCAATACCGATGTGATCGTAGTGCGCCGTGACCAACACCACTTCATTACGCAAGGTGGGATCACTGCCGCGAATCATGCCCGCAATGTTTGCGCTGCGCAGGCGCTGCGTGATTGGTACCGAGTCCCACGCGGCCCACGACGTTACCGGCGCAGGGCGTACGCGCGACGACGCGACAGCGCCGATGCCTTGCGCTGCGCGCAGCGGAATGTGTTGACGAAACGTGCCGGAGTCGCCAGCGGGTGTTAGTCCGGCGGCCTTGTACTGCGCTTCGATCCATTTCGCTGCGCGTTCCTGACCACGCGACCCGGTCATCCGACCTTCCATCGAATCGGCCGCCAGAATGTTCATCTCGCGCTGCACCACATTTGCGTCGAACGTATCGATCGTCACCGCACGCTGCGTCCTCACGACCTTGCGCTTCACCACGGCGACCATCGCCAGCCATTGCCCGTTTGGACTTAACGCTAAGCGCGTAATGCCCGAAATATTGGCAAACGCGAAATCAGCGACGGGCTTCCACTCTGCATCACCACGTCGCCACGTAAATAATGTGCTCCCCTGTCCGCCAATCATGGTGGTGCTATCAATCCACGCCATGTCTTCGCTGCCCGGTAACGTGCGCGCCAACGTATCCGTGGTGCGAGTATTCGGATTGTACGCCATTACATACCAAGGCGCGCCGCTCGCACCTTTTTGCACGTAACTAACGCGCGTGGATCCAGGGATGCGGTGCAACGAACGGCCAATGTTCCGCGCCACGACTGCAGCACCCGCACGTCCGATGTGCGCGATTTGCAATGTCGCCGGCGAGCCCAGGACAAACAGCGCCCACGTTGAATCATCCGCCTGTGCGAAATAGCCCACCGGTTTGATGTCGGCGAATCGCACCGACGACGCTTCGTCATTGAGTGGCAGGTGCCAGACACGTTGGGTGGAATCGGCTTCGACGCGAATAACGGTGATGGCGTTTCCGTCACGCGTCGGCATCGCCGAATATTCACTTTCAAGCGCGGTTTTGCGGACTGGCGTTGTGAGGCCCGTACCGAAATCAAATCGGTGAATATCTGCCTGCCCGTCCCCGCGATTGGAGGTGAAAAAGAGTGATCGCGAGTCGAGGGCAAAGGCTGGCTGATTGTCGTACCCATCGCGACGCGTCACATTGG
>JANYFO010000377.1 GCA_025362635.1 Gemmatimonadaceae bacterium
AGACCGGCCGAGAGGCCGAGCTGCGTGGCGCGCGCCAACACGAGACGCGCACGCGTGATAGCCTCGGGTTCTCCGAGGACATGATGCTTGTGATACCAAGTGTGCGCGGCACGCGCTGTTTCTAAAAGCCAGCCGGCTATACGATGCGGCTCGAGGTGGTCAGCGGCGGAACGCACCATCGCCGGAAAATCCAGCAACTGTTTGATCAGCTCCTGCTCGGCTGGCTCGGACAGCACGGCGAGATCAACGCCATCGGCACTGACGTGCGCCGCATCGACTTCACCCACGCGAAAAATGCCGCACATCCGCGCATGTGCCATTTGCGCGTAATACACCGGATTTTCTTCCGATTGACTGCGCGCCAAATCGACATCAAATACGAGCTGCGAGTCGCCTTTGCGCATCAGAAAAAAGAAACGCACCGCGTCGCGCCCAACTTCGTCGATCAGGTCGCGCACGGTGACATACGCACCCGCGCGCTTGGAGATTTTCATCTCCTCACCGGATTTCATCACCGTCACCATCTGATGCAACACGTACTCCGGATAACCGTGCGGGATGCCAATGTTTAACGCCTGCAGGCCAGCGCGCACACGTGTCGTGGTGCTGTGATGATCGGCCCCCTGCACATTGACGGCGCGGTGATAGCCGCGCTCCCATTTGGTGACGTGGTACGCAACGTCGGGCACGAAATAGGTATAGTCACCGCCTTTCGCTGCACTTTTTCTCATCACGCGATCTTTGTCGTCACCAAAATCGGTGGTGCGTAAGAAGAGCGCGCCATCTTCTTCGTACGTGTGCCCCGACGCGCACAGGGCGGACACGGTTTTGTCGACGCGCCCATCGCTATACAGCGAACTCTCCAGATAGTACGTGTCGAACTTCACACCGAACGTTTGCAAATCAAGATCTTGTTCGTGACGGAGTGCAGCGACGCCAAAGGCTTGCATCGCGACGAGATCTGTGCCGGCTGCATCGCCTGGATGTTCCGTCACATATCGCTGCGCAATCTCGGCGATGTACTCACCGTGATATCCGCCGTCGGGAATCGCCAGCGCCTGCCCCGCGAGCTCGCGCACGCGCGCTTGCACACTTTTCGCGAGATTCGCGATTTGTACGCCGGCATCGTTGTAATAGAACTCGCGCTCTACCGACCACCCCGTGTACTCGAGCAACGTGCTAATGGCATCGCCGAGCGCCGCCTGACGGCCGTGGCCAACGTGCAGTGGGCCTGTGGGATTGGCCGACACGAACTCCACGACCGCGCGCGCACCGTTGCCAACGTCGGAACGTCCCCAGTCCGCTGGATGCGCGAGCATCGGCAGTAAGCCACGTGCAAGAAATCCCGCATCAAGGCGAAAATTAAGAAATCCCGGACCGGCAATTTCTGCGTGCGTCACGCCAACGCTCAACAGGTCCATCTCGGCAATCAGCGCCTCTGCAATCTCGCGTGGCTTTTTGCCGAGTGGCTTTGCTAATGTCATTGCCACGTTGGTGGCCCAATCGCCGAATGCGGGGTCGCGCGGACGCTCCAACACCGGCGCCACGTCGTCTGGTGCGCCGAGGACGAGGGCCGCTCGCGCTACTTCGGCGCGCAACGATTCTGCATGATTCACGAACGCAAACTCGCGTGTACGCACTGCGCGGTGTTCGTCATCCGTCGGACTTCGATTCAGACTTCGATTCGGATTTCGTTGACGCCGGCGCGCTTGCCGGTTTGCTCTCAGTGGCAGGCTTGCTGTCGGTGGTCTTGCTGTCGCCGGATTTGGACTCACCCGACGAACCTTCGCCGGACTTTCCTTCGCCAGCCGCCGCAGCCCGTTGATCTTTTTTCCCGTCTTTCCCGTAATCGGTGATGTAAAACCCGCTGCCTTTAAACAGGAGCGACGCTCCGCCTGAGATGATACGCGTGGCCATACCTTCGCCATCAGGCACGGGAATTTCTTGCGGTACTTCGGAGATTCTGAACATCCGCTCGATGATGGTGCCATCGGGACAGCGGAACTCGTAAGTTGGCATGGCTACGACACTTGGCTAGGGTACGAGAAGCTTTGTAAGATAGCCACGTTCCTGCGCTGGTTCAACGGCGTCTCACGTATTGCGTGCCACTCTGTCTCTTTAGCCGCTGATGTACAACACTGGGTCACCCATCTTGTAAGAAACTTGCAGCATCGTGAGTGGCGACGTGCGAATGGGCGAACTGGCGAGCACGGCTCCGCTGTTACTGAACAGCGCCCCGTGGTTAGGACAATGAAATGCCGATCCGCTCTTTGCGTAATTCTCGACGAGCACCGTTGTACCTGCATGTGTGCAACGCATGGAGAAGGCGACAAATGTTGTGGCCGTAGCGCGCACCAGTGCGACCGGTCCGCCGTTGACCATACCCACACTGCCCGCTGCGCCACCGACGTTCGCCAGCGAAGGAAAATTGGCCAGCGTGACCGCGAGGCCCAGCGTTGCAATAGTCAACGTTATCGTGATGGAACGCGCGGGAACGCCAACACCGGTGACTTGCACGGTCGCCGTGTAGATGCCCACCGCAAGCGCGGCGCTGATGGGTTTGAGGGTAAGCGTTGCTGGCGTGGTCGACGTGCTCAGCGCGGATGTTGCGAGCCAACCGGTCGCGCCATTGCCATAGCTGACGGAGAACGCTAGGCCGCTCAGTACACCACCACCCGAGTTCAACACTTGCACCGTTTGCGCAACAGGAGAGGCTGCACTCGATGCCGCAAATGCTAGTGACGACGCCGAGAGTTGTAGCGCAGCCGCCTTTGAGGGATCTTGCACGATGAGCGACACCGCGACGTTTTGTGCGTCGGTTGTGATCGCGCTGCTGACTCGAACCGTGGCAGAGTATGTGCCCGCCGCCAGCGCACCGCGTCGTGCTGTCACGGCAACCGCAGATGGCGCCGCGCTCTGCGAGAGGGCAATTGTAAGCCACCCGGTTGGCTGATCGGTGCCATACGTAAGTGACACCGACAAACCGGTCAGTGTGCCGTCGCCGCCGTTCGTCAGCGTAATGAATTGCGCAGCTGGGTCGCCACCCGTGGTCGCTGCCACGTACACAAGCTGTTTGGTCGAGAGGAGTAACGCGGGCGGAAGATCTGGCGCAGCCAGCCCGCCTACGAGGAGTACTCCATCGGCTTGCACTGCGACGCCGATTGGCACGAGATCCGTTGTCTCTTGGCCGCCAAGCCAAAGGCCATCGCGCGAGAAGCGTGCGCGGTGGTTTGGGCACAAAAAACCATCGGTCGTAAGTTCGACCGTGGTGCCTTTGTGCGGACAAGCCAAAAGAAATGCACGGTATTTTGACGGAGTGAAACGCTCCAACACAATCGGCGCACCATCAATCGGCAGCACCACAGCGCGTCCGCCAACTTCCGCCAACGCGGGCAGCAGCTTCGGATCGACACGGAGCGGTGTCAGCGCGATCCCTGGAACATCTTTCGGCCCGTCAATGGTACCGTCGCCGCATGCCGCAACCAGCATCCCCAATGATACGAGCGACGCAGCTGACTCAGAAAACACGCCGTCGTCAAGCGAAGGCTGTGTAAGCTG
>JANYFO010000379.1 GCA_025362635.1 Gemmatimonadaceae bacterium
CAGCTTACACAGCCTTCGCTTGACGACGGCGTGTTTTCTGAGTCAGCCGTCGGGTATCGTGGCAAATGCGAGTTGATCATGAGGGAAGGGCAGCAAAGGGGAAAGGATGGGTTTGCGTTACATATAGATCGTGAGACGCACCCATTTTGCGAACGTTCGCGAACCGCCGGTCCAACTCATACGACTGAACGGCGTATCGCGCGATCTTAATTGAGTCGTAACGCACAACGAACACGCAACGAACGCAAGGCCGCGAAGTTCCTACCGTGTTTTTTGTCATCAGGGCCTTGGACACAATTACGTGCTCGACGCGTTTTCGGCTTGATGTCGGTTCGAACGACAGCGAGCGACAATATTGTGATACGAGAGTGCACGCGTCGATTCGCAATATCGGTTGAACGACGTGAGCTCGCGGGCTCAATTTTGTATCAGTAGGCAAATTGTCACGACCGAATTCGCAGCGTAGCGATATGGTGCGCGCGCACGCTGGCGCGAACCAATTATCAGTCCGGATCGACGATGCAAATTCACGAAGCAATGAAACGCATATCCGAGGCGGGCGATGCCCGACACTACAGCCGGGGCAGGAACACGCTACGAGTGACGCGACGGCGCATGTACAGCATCTTGATGGGCAACATGCTTCTCGACGAGTAGTCAATGCAGCGGTCAAAGTACGCTGCCAAAGCGCGCCAATAACACAGACGCCGAAATCGGACGGTTGCCCGCGTCGTGCGCGGTCATCTGCGCAATTATTTGTCCGAGCACGCTGTGCGATGCGCGTGTGGCAAGCGCGTGGCGATCTGGTGTGACGGTGGATGGCACATCGAGCTTGTGCGAGAAAAACGCCATCGGTGTGTCAGCACGGTACGGCGTCGTTCCTGATACACATTCACGCAACACAATGCCGGCAGCGTACAAGTCACTTTGCACTGTCGCGCTACCACCAATTAACTGTTCGGGTGCCATGTACTCGGGTGTGCCAATGACAGCGCCGAGCAATCGCGGCGTATTTTCTGCCAGATCATTTGCCGTGCGCGGACGCGCACCGCGCCAAGGATCGCGGACCAAACGCGCGACCCCAAAATCGCTCACCTTGAGCACACCGTTGGGTCCGACGAGCAGGTTTTGCGGCTTTAAATCACCATGAACCACCTGTTGCTCATGCGCCGCGACCAGCGCGCGCAGCAATTGTTTTGCGATTGCGACCACGACCGCAGTGGAAAGTGCACCGCGCGCACGGATGATTTCGGCAAGTGATTTCCCGTCAACGAATTCCATTGTAATGAACGGGACACCGTCGGACTCGCCCAAGTCGTGCGTGCGAACGACATTTCGATGCGTGACGCGGCGGGCAAGGCGAAGCTCTTGCTTGAAGTGCGCGTAGGCGTCCGCATCCCCCGCCACAACTTCCGGTCGCAACAACTTCACAGCGACGGTGTCGCTGAGCGTTCGATCAAACGCGCGATAGACCATTCCCATACCACCACTACCGAGCAACGCATCGATACGATATCGATTGGCGAGAATGCTTCCCGGTTGCATGACGATGCTCGGTCGCGCGCCTTCGTGTGGATGCGTCTCCGGAATGCTGAATATTCCTCCGGCTAACCGCAACCGTCTTCCACGGCGAGCGCCGGCGTCGTCCGTTGCTGATACCGCGTCGGATCGTACCGCGACGTTGGCAACCCGCATGGCGATCAGTGCTTCCTTATCGCGCAAGTCAGCCAACAGCGAATCAAACGCCTCAGCCAATTCCGTCACCTCCGTGCCCGCGCTGGATCCCAGCACTGAATGCGCGACAGCGCCGTAATAGTCTCCGTTGGCGGCTTGTTGCACCGCATCCGCCAAGATGCGGACGGGCCGCGCGATCCGCCGCGCCGCAGCGTACGCAACAATAAGTGTTAAGAGAAAACCAATTATGCCGGCCAGCACGATAGATCGCTGCACGCCGGCGAGACTACTGCGATCGACGTCGCGCGTACGCAGAACGACAAATCCGCCAACGACTTCACCTCCCGCTGTGGTGAGCGAAGCGCGCTGGGCGAGGTAGTCGACGCTATCCACGCGCAAGCCCGGTTGCGGCACGTTGGCCGCCATGCCACGACCCGGCAGTGCTGTGAGTGTACGGACAGCGGATAACACCGCGGCGTTGCGACCAAGCGTAGACGCGGCGACGCGTATTGTGCCATCAACCGCGCGCGTGAAGAACACCACCTCGCTCGCCGTTGCGGCGCGCACGTCATGGGCCAGCAACGAGTCAACCAATCGCGTGGCGATGAGGGCACCGACTAAAATACCGCCCGGAATAACAATGGGCACCGCGACCGCTTGGAAGAGCAGCGAGTCGTGCGACACACCAAACCCTGCGGTAACCTTCCCCCGCAACGCGCCCGCAATGAGCGGAACGCCTCCGAGTTCGTCGCCCCGCACTGCCGGTTCGTCGGACTTCGCGAGCAACACGCCTCGCGCGTCGGTGATGGAGACCCATTGCGACTCCAGCTGCGACACCGCTTCAAATGTTTGATCGAGGATATCGTCGGAGCGTCGCTCGGAGACCAGCGTCCGAAAGTATGGTCCTTGCACAAACACACTCGCACCGCCCGCTAAACTACGCTCGCGTCCGGAGAGAAATTGCGCCACCAAATCGGCAGACTGCTCAAGCCCCCGACGTGCGGTCGCTTCACTACTGCGTTGAACGGAGTTGGACGCGATAAAAAGCGCGATCGCCACGACAACGCCGACGAGCGTCGCAGTCACGAGGAAAACTCGCCCCGTGAACCCGATACGACGTCGCGTACGCTCAGTAGCGATCAGCACGTGTCGCTGTGTACGGTACGCCGAATTTATTCAAATGCGGTTTCTCCACGTAGCTTCGCGCGTCAAGTGCTAACGCGACATCCACCAATCCGCCGGCCGGCACATCAATGGTCCGCAGCAACTCTGCTGCGCGTTCGTGCCACACGCGCAACCGATAGCTGCCAGCCGGCACTCCGCTCAGCACAAATCGCCCATCGCTTTTGACCTTCGTCACATACGGCGTGTTGACGGCCACGACGAAACTCACCATGCGCGCGTGAATATTACAGTAGATCGCATAGGTGCCCGGGCGATCAAACGTGGAGGATCGAGAGACGCGCGATCGGTAAAGCCCTAAGTCGAACGTTCCGAGCGCACTATTCGAGAATACGTTGTGACTGAAAGGATCGCTGTTCGGAAACGTGACTTTGCCGCCAACGCGGACGATTTGCACATGCGGCAAAAATTCACGTCCACGCATGTTGATCTCCGTTGCGGCCAGCGCATCGCTGCGCTCGCGTCGTAATGGATCAAGCGATTCGAGTTGGATAATCGCACTGCCAACATCGCGAGCGACCGCGTCGACTCGATCCATGATTGTCAGGCGACCGCTCACCGATCCCTGCGCTCGCACTTCACCTCGAATGATCAGACTGGCGAGAATGCAGAGTGCCACGCAACGAAGCTTGCGTTGCATATCGCTCACCACTCGAATCCGGCGGCAAGGTTTAACTGTATCCCGCGACGCGTGCCACTCGCGTAGTGTGTGGCCAATGTCCGAATCTCAAATCCAAGGACCACCGGTTGTGTTGGGTGCCACGCAATATTCCCAGCACAACTGGCATTGCGCTGTCGGTCCGGCCGGTCGGCCACGTTCACCACGTCAACACCACAGCCGACGCCCGTCGCGATGGTGGGTCGAACCTGTGCGAGCAACTGCGCCCAACCGGCAGTATTTCGCAGTGGCGCGCCAAGTGTTTGTCCAACCGCAGCGACACCAAAATTCTGACCAATGGCGCCACCACCAAGGCCACGAACCGCGCGACCGCGATACGCTTCGCCGCGCACTGAAAGACCGTGCGTTAAACCAACACGCAGGCTCACGGCGGTCGCGCTGCTCGTGGTCACCGTATCGCCAGATATGCGAAGCCATCCACGATGCACGCCAATTCCAATTTCTCCGTGTTGGTCATCCGGCGCGTCGTTCGCACCCCATCGCACGCGAACACGCCCTTCGATTGACGGGCGCGCCGAACGATCTCCCGCATCGACGCCGTCGAGTTCCGACGGGTGCACGTCGCCGGTCGTCGGAGCGAGCAGTGCAAACTGCGCACTCCAGCGCACTGGCGTTACGCCAATCCTCGTGACCAAAAGCTCACGCGAGATTCGCGCTTGTGGGATCCAATTCCACAGATTGCCCGCTGCGGTGAATCCTGGTAGTCCGACCGTCGCGATACTCGCGGGATCGACATCGGCGATCAACGGTCCATCAGATCCCACCATAATTTCGGTTTTTGCCCAATTAATTTGCGCGCGTACCGTACGGAGTCTTGGGCGCGGCGTTGGAAACGCGTCCACGCCCGGCGTTGCCGCAGCAAAGAAATCAATATCAATATCACCGACGAAGCTGCCCCCGAGCACGCTATCGACTCCTATTGACGCGCCAAGCATGGTTTGCCGAATGGAGACGCCGAGGACGCGATTGCCCGCGGTTCCATTGCGCGTGCCTGACGAAGGGGCCAACCCCTCGCGCACGAACAATGGTACCTCACTGCTGTTAAACCGCGTGTTGTCATAATACGCGTTGGTGAGCACTCGGCCCGATAGCTCCAGCTGCAACCGAGAGCGCGTCTTGACGACGGAGCTTGCTTCGATGGCCAGCTGGCGCCGGAGCATATCGATCGCCGCCTCCGCACGCGCGAGACGCGCGGCTAGTGAATCAACGGACGCAGCTGACGAATCACGTGGCGCGGCACTGGACGACCCAGCCTGCGCGCGCGCCATCATCACCGGCAGCGCGACCGCCAGCATCACGGCGAGTGCAGGAACAACGAATGTTTTGAAAGGACAACGCATCCATTAAATCAGCGACGACTCGCCCGCTCCCGCAACGAGGCAAGCTGCGACGGCGTCGCTTCGCCAATAAGAAATTCGCCGCTTTCTCGCGCTGGCCATGCGAGTAACCCTTGCGCGCCGTCGACCGCGCCGAGTGGATGACCGGCGGCGAACACACGACGCGCCGCGGACGGCCGGAAGAGCACTTGTTCCGACACGACATACTGCACCACCAGTTGATCACGCCAGCGATACGCGAGTACGGCGGCGGGCTCTCCACGTAAATCGGTGGTCCATACGGCTAACAGCCGAAGCTGCGCGGATGTCAGCGGCTCCACTGGAAACGGCAGCGCCGCTCGAACCGACGCAAGGTCGCGGGCGCGTCCGGGCAAATCTGTAGACGTGACGCGACGATAGTCGACGAGTACGGCCGAAAAAAGATCCACCGACGGCAACGAGACCATCGTCGTCGGTGCAGATGCGGCCGCGCCCACCGCAGCGTCGCGTTGCCAGATGAGCGCCGCGGCGACAACAACGCACACGGTGAGCGCGGTCATGGCGACACGCGTGCGAGGCGATCGCATCGCCGATTGCACGCGCGATGGTGCGGCCGGCAGCACGACATGCGGCGCCGCCGCGATCAACGCGATCACACGTTCACGCAACGCGCTTGAGGCATGCACACGCGGCATAGTATCCAACGCGTGCCGGAGCGCACTCTGCACCTCCAATTCGCGACGGCATCGCGTGCACCCGAGAAGGTGCGCGTCGATTTGTGACGCCGTTTCCGAGGGCAACTCACCGTCAGCATACGCACCAAGAAGCGTTGCTAACAGCTGATGTCGTTCCTCTCGCGTGGCTTGTCCAAGCGACAGATCGCGCGAATCACGCCCGGCTACTGTTTGCCCGTCGCGCATCATGTCCGCTTCCGCTGTACAGCGCGTGCGCCAGCGTGTCGGTCAACTTCCACGTGAACGCCCAGCGGCCACGCGGCGCGACTCTCGACCATTGCGCCGGCCAACAATCGACGCCCGCGCGAAATGCGACTCATCACGGTGCCGATCGGCACGCTCGTGATGTCCGCAATCTCGTGATATTTGAAGCCATCGATATCATGGAGTTCGACCGCCGTGGCAAAATCTTCTGGAATATTGGATAAGGCATCGCGCAACAGTTCGCGATCTATGCGTGCGACAACTTCGGTGAAGACAAAATCTGTATCCGTACCAACCATCGTCTCGTGCGCTTCTTCAAGTCGCGTGATCGACACCAGCTGACGACGCCTTCCTTCTTTTTCGAACGCATCGCTGAGAACGGTGCGCAGAATGCGATACAGCCACGCGCGCACGCAAGATTCGTCACGCAGTTCGTCAAACGCAGTCCACGCGCGCACGCATGCGTCTTGCACGGCGTCTTCGGCATCACCGCTGCCGTCGGTCCGTCGCTGAGCAAACCCCAGCAACCGATCGAGGTGCGGAAGAACAAGCAGGTGAAAGCGCGCTTGTCGCTCCGCCAACAGTACTTCGGCCGATATCGCCATCAGGCTCCGTGCAAGACAACTCGTTGGTTGAGGAACGCGTTACGGCGTGCCGAGTGTGCCGCGCACTTCGCCACCAGGGTTGGCCGCCGTGTGAATGTTGACGTACGCGTTGCCGGTGCGCATCAGCACAAACAAGGAGTCGAGCGAAACGCCAGCGTTACGAATATTGGTTGCCGAGAAGGTGCCCGTAAGCACACCACTCGTATTCGTTTGCGGTGTTGTGAGAAGGTCGACGATGACCCCCGCACTCGCATTCGCATTGGCTGGTGCGTGAATGTGCAAACCTGTGGGTGCGCTGGTGAGTCCTTGGAAGGCCACCGTATACGAAATCGTCGAACCGGCAACGGTAAACACCGCGCTACCATTTCCGGTTGTGGCGTTAGCCGTCGGACGCTCGTTCGCGCCCGTTAACGACGGAGCGAAAAATCCTTGCGGCGCGACAATGATCTCGCCCGTCATCCCCGAGTGCAGCGTGCACACATACGCGAATGTGCCGGCGGTCGGGAACGTGCGCGTAACAAGTACACTGACGGAATTCGGGATGTTCGTTGGCGCGCCAGCGGTCGAAAATGTCACGTTATGCGTCAGCGTCGATATATCCCACGTGACGTTCGCGCCCACGCCGACGGTGGTGCTGGCCGGCGTAAAAAGACGGCCTGTCGTCGCCGCGATCGTTGCCGTTGTCGGACTTGGCGTGGGTGCCGTGACGGTTACCGTCGCGGTGCCGGTGGAGGTTACACCGTCTTTCGTCAGCGACGTCGTGATGACTGCAGCACCTGGCGCGATACCCGTTACAGTACCGCTCGCGCTGACGATCGCGGCCGTCGGCGTGGCGGATGTAAAGGTGAACCCGGTCGTTCCGGTGATCGCAACGCCCTTCGCATCACGCGCCGTCGCAGTGAGCGCAGTTGAGCCACCAATCGGCACCGAAGGAGTGGCGGAGGTGACGGCGATAGTCGCGAACGCTTGTGCCACAACAAAATTAACGCTCGACGTCGCGGTCCCACTGGTCGCCGTGATCGTGGCCGAGCCGTTGCCCGTGGATGTCGCGGTAGCGCTCGTGCCTGTGCTTGCAACGCTCAGCACCGCCGCGTTGCTCGATGAAAAGGTGACGGTTGGACTGGCGAGCGCCGTTCCGCTTGCGTCCTTTACGATTGCCGTGATCACGCGTGTTTCACCGATCGACACTAACGATCCCGTGCTCGCGGGCGTCAGCGTGATGCTCGCGGCAACTGGAATTGTCGTGGCACCCGAGTCCTTGTTACTGCACGCCGACGCACTTATCGCGACGAGGGCGAAAATGACACTGCTCACAGCGCGGCGCATACGTGCTCCAATTGGTGGGTGGTCTTGGTACATCGAGTCTACAGCTTTGGGGACGGCGGCAGCGGCAATTTCATTCCCAGCCTCGGCACGCCGAGAAAGCTGTATCGAGCCCAACCGCTTGCCTTTGCCGCGTTTCCGAATGTAGCCTCCCCCATGAACCTTGCTAGCCTTATTTCCTCGCAGACCGCTCGTGTCGGTCTCGGCGCCATCCTCCTGCTCGGCTGCCGCTCCGCGATCGGCGCCCAGTCCCTCGACGCCGCCGGCGTCCCGAAAGCATTGGCCACGTATCGCGCCGCACGCGTGGGCGACGTGCGCTACGATCTGCATCTTGACGTCACGCGTCACGACACTGCGATGGGCCGCGTCGTCGTTGCATTCAAGCAACTACAGGCGGGCGATGCGATTTTAGATTTTCGCGGACTCGCTGTTACGAGCGTTCGCGCGAACGGCGCGGCGATTGACGTGAACGCGACGGTGTGGAATGGCGCGCACATTCGTGTGCCAGCAGCCCGACTGCATACCGATCGCAATCAGATCGAGGTGGTATTTGCGTCACCCATC
>JANYFO010000386.1 GCA_025362635.1 Gemmatimonadaceae bacterium
GGTGTGGTCAGTGGCGATCGATTCCGCACGCACAGTCATTACGTCACTCGGCACACGAGATCGAGTTGCTGTGGTGTTTTTTGATGATGCGGCAGAAATTGGGCTACGCCTTACCGAAGATAAAGGCGCGGCGCTGGCGGCACTTTCGGGCGTGCATCCGATGCCACGGGGCACGCGTTTTGCGCCAGCGCTTCGCGCGGCGAGACAGCTGTTGCTCGACGCGCCGTACGCCGCCGCCGAAATTGTTGTGATCTCTGATTTGCAGCGTGCCGGCACGATTGGTGTTGCTGGACTTGATCTGCCGAGCGGTGTGACGTTGCGCGCGGTTGCGGTTGGCGCGATGTCTCGGGCGAATACGTCCGTGCGCGCAGTCGAAGCCCATCGCATCAGCGAAGGTACGCGGACATTGCTCGCGGTGAAGGCGAGACTGACGTCACGCGACTTGCCGACAACGCGAATGGCGAAAGCGACGCTCATGCTGAACGGTCGAGTAGCCAGCACGCAGCGCGTTAGCGTGCCGATGAATGGCGAAACGGTGGTGACGTTTGCACCAGTCGCCGCGATTGTGGGTGCCGTCAGCGGCACGGTGTCGCTCGATGCAGATTCGTTAATTAACGATGATCATTTTTTCTTTGTCGTGCCGCGCGAAGATGCGCTGAAGGTGGCGCTTGTGTTGCCGAACGATGTCACGAGCGATGAAACCATGTTTCTCGAGCGCGCATTGGCGATTGGTCGTACGCCGGACATCAAGATTGAGCGCACGCGCGCTGCGCAATTGGATGCGCGCTTTATGCAAAGTGGTAATGTGGTGGTACTGTGGGACGTTGCCCCGACAGACGCGTCGATCCCGGCGCTCGATGCTTGGATCGCGAAAGGTGGTGGTGTGGTGATTGCTGCAGGCCGTCGACTGAGTGCGCGCGCGTCGTCATCCGCATTTGTTCCTGCGCGCATTACGGGCGCCGCAGATCGTCTCGCCGATCGTGGCGGAAGCATCAGGCACGTGCGGTCGGAGCATGCGTTGTTCGCGCCGTTTCACGGCAGTGACGATGCGTTGTCGAGCGCACGGTTTCTCCGGTATCCGCGCCTCGACGCATCGACAGGAACGGAGGTGTTAGCGCGATTCGATGATGGCCTCCCGGCGATTATTGAACGACGTGTAGGCGACGGGCGTGTGGTGTTGCTGGCCGCACCGCTCGACGTACAGAGTGGTGATTTTCCGCTGCAGCCGGCGTTCTTACCATTTGTGCGACAATTGATGGTGCATGCATCAGGACGCGACGCGACACTCTTGTGGCGCACCACCGCAGACAGTTGGTCATTGCCGGAGGAAATCAAAGATCCCGTAGTGCGCGCACCTGATGACGCGCTCCTTCGCCCGAAACGTGATTCGCTCGGCAGCGCTGTTCCGTTGGCCGATGCCGGACTATACACGGCATTCGCCGGCAGCGCCTCGGGCGAATCGAGCGCGTTGGTTGCGGTGAACGTGCCAACCAATGAGTCCGATCTGACGCCGATTGACCCCAAAGAACTTCTTCTTGGTGTACGACAGAGCGATCGAGCGGCCGTGGCAAACACTGCACCACCCACTGCAGACGAGCTTGAACGTCGCCAAAACAATTGGCGATTGCTCTTGATCGTTGTTGCGCTCGCACTCATCAGCGAGACATTCATGGCCACCCGCGGTTGGCGCGCAATCGCCAGACGCACTCGTCCGGTTGTCCCGGAGCGGAGCACCCCATGAGCGCAGATCGTCAACTGCTCACCATACTTGGCGCGCTGCGGCGACAATGGCGACAACGCATTCTGCTCGAGTCACTGGTGTGGATCGTGCTCGCGGTCTTGCTCGCGATCGTCGCGGCGATGGTGCTGATGCGCGCATTAAATGGCGGCGGCAACGGTCCGTTGGTCGCACGCGTGGTCGGGTACGCGCTGATCATCGCATCGGTCATCCGCTTTCTTTTCGTACCGCTGTTTCGTCGCGCGAGTGATGCACGCTTTGCGCTATACGTCGAAGAGCGCGCACCCCAATTGAAGCAAGCGCTCATCTCGGCCGTGCAGGAGGCGCACACGCCAGAGCCTGAGCGTGCGTCTAGCGCTCTAGCCGCACGATTGATGACGCGTGCGAGTGCGGCCATTCGACCGTTGCAAGAACGCGCGCTGTTGGAGCGTCCGCGCATGTTGCGTGCGTCAAAAGCGCTTGGTGCGCTGGCGCTCGTGGCCGTCGTCATGTTTGCACTCGGCCCGGTCCAACTCCGTGACAGCGCACGATTGTTGTTTGTCCCGTGGAATACGGCGCAAGCCGCGACGCTGATGCGAGCCGTTCGCGTGCTCCCGGGTAACGCCACCGTGCCTCGCGGCAGTGCGTTGGAGGTGCACGCATCGCTCATTGGTTTTGCGGCGGATGGTGCAGAGTTGGTGTTTCGCGCGGACAGCGCGAGTGACTGGGTGCGATTGCCGATGTCGCGCGATGCCGACTCGAGTGGCTTTCGCGGACGTCTGTTTGATCTCGTGAAACCCACGGAATATTACGTGGAATCGGCGGATGTCCGGTCGCCGACTTTTAAATTGGGCGTCAGCGATTTGCCGGCCGTGAAACTCATTGCGCTCGATCTACGCTTCCCCGCATACAGCGGCCTACCGGTCGAGCACATCGCCGATGGCGGTGATGTCGCCGCCGTTGTGGGCACCACCGTCGTCGTGCATGCGGCGGTGACGCGAGCGGTGAAGAGCGGCGTGTTGCATTTCGACGATGGCACGACCGTCGGTATGGTGATCGACACGGGGTCGACCGTGATGGGTTCATTTAACGTGAGCCGCAGCGGATTTTATCGCGTGGATCTTATCGCGTCCGATGGTGCGACTGTCGCTGGCGCCGTGCAATACGTGGTCGATGCCATCCCCGACCGACCGCCAACGGTCTCGATTGAATCACCTGGACGCGACACCAAAGTTGCCAACACCGACGAGGTCACGATCGCGGTGCGTGCGTCGGACGATCTTGGCGTGACATCGCTCGAGTTACGCTATCGCGTGAATGGAGGCGAAGAGAAACGTGTCGCGATTACCGACAGCGTGTCGCACAAACCACGGGATGCGCGAGGAGCGCACACGCTCTTTCTCGAAGAATTCGGTCTACAGCCGGGCGACCTTGTTGCATACAATGCGGTCGCCAAAGATGGCGCCGGACATATCGGAAGCAGTGACGTCTATTTTCTTGAGGTTCGTCCACTCTCTAAGAATTACAAACAGGCGGAGCAACAAGGCGGCGGCGGCGGCGGCGGTGGAGGCGGGCAGGATTCACCCGACGGATTTGTTGCGCGTCAACGTGATGTGGTGGCGGGCACATTCAATTGGCTACGAGACAGCAGCGCCACCGCAGCGAAGAAACGTCGTGAGGATATCACGACACTGACGATTGCCGAAGGACGGTTACGCGAGGATGTCGCAGGGCTCGCCAAGCGCATGACGGACCGCGGTGTTGCAAAAGGTGATACGACCTTTGCAAAAATTCAGCAAGAGCTTGTTACTGCGGTTGCCGACTTGAAGGATGCAGAAGACCGACTTGGACGCCAACTGGGTCGCGACGCACTTCCCGGTGAGCAAAAAGCGTTGCAGCATCTGCAACGCGCGGAGGCGTTGTATCGTGACGTGCAAGTGCAGATGGGTCAGCAAGGCGGTGGTGGTGGCGGCGGCGGCGGCGGGACGCAGCAAAAGGCAGAAGATCTTGCAGACCTATTTGGCCTTGAGACCGACAAGTTAAAAAATCAGTACGAGGCCGTGCAGCAACAGTCGCAGCAAGCGCCCCAAGCGCAGAAGGCTGTTGACGAATCACTCGAACGCTTGAAGCAGCTGGCGCAGCGTCAGCAGCAAGAGAATGATCGTATGCAGCGCATGGCAGAAGCGTTGCGTGAGCGATTAGGTCGTGAGTCGAGCGCCAGCGGTGGTGGTGGTGCGCAACGCGAATTAGCAAAGCAAGCAGAAGAAGAGGCGCGGCGATTGGAACGTTTGTCGCGTGAGCAGAAGTCTCCAGAGTTGGCCGACGCTGCGCAGAAAATGCAGCAGGCCGCAGATGCGATGAAACGTGCAGCGAGTGGATCGGCGTCGCAGGGATCTGCAGCGTTGGACGAATTGAAGCGTGCAACGCGTGGCCTTGAAGGCACGAAAACGGCAAGCACGAACAAGGGCATGCAGCAACTTGCCAATAAGGCGAAAGATCTCGAGTCGCGACAACGTGAAATTGCCGACGGTGTGTCAGCGATGCAGGGCGCGGTCGGTGAGCAACGTGCAGAACAGCAGCGTCGTCTCGCGGAAAAGAAAGATTTGTTGAGCGCCGACGTGCAGAAGTTGGAAGCCGACGCTGATCGTGTTGCGCGCGATGGACGCAAGGATCAGCCGAAGGCTGCCGGGCAAGTTGGTGCGGCGGCGGATGCGATTCGTGAAACGCGCATCAAGGATAAAATCGATTTTTCAAAGAACGTGATGCGTGGTGGGTCGCCAGAATACGCGAAGTCGTTTGAGGGGCAGATTGCGGACAATCTTAAAGATGTTGCCGATCGTCTTGGTGCGGCCGTTGGTGCAATGCAGGGCGAGTCGGCAGCCACAAGACAGGAACGTGCGTTGGATAAAACGCGCGATTTAGTGAAGGGGTTGGAGTCGTTGCGCGAGCGCGTGGCGGACCGTGGGCAGCAGGCGAAAGGCCAGCAAGGCCAGCAGGGCCAGCAGGGCCAGCAGGGCCAGCAAGGCCAGCAGGGCCAAGGCCAGCAGGGCCAGCAACAGGGGGTAGGTCAAGGACAAGGTGGCGGACAACCGCAACAAGGAACTGGCCGTGGTGCGCCAAACAACACAGTGAGCAGAGGCATGCCGGGCTCGGTGTCGACTGGCGCAATGTCATCGGGCGAGGCGCAACAGTTCGCACGCGAATTCCGACTCCGTCGCGATAACGCCGAAACGTTACGAAACGCGCTGTCTAAACAGGGCGTCGACACGAAAGAACTCGATCGTGCGATCGCGAACATGCGTCAACTGGAGAGCGGAAAACCGTTCAACGATTCAAAAGCGCTTGAGTGGTTGCAAGCAGCGGTGCTTGAAGGGCTCAAAGGATTTGAGTTCTCCTTATACCGCACCCTCGGCCTCGGCGCTGACGGTAGACCGGCACTCGGCGCTCAGGCTGCGGTCCCTGCAGAATATCGGGCGATGATCGACGAGTACTACCGCTCTTTGGCCTCGGAACGAAAAAAGAAACCGTAGCCGGCGCGACACGGACGTAACTTTGTGCGGCAGCGCACAGAATTCGTCCGAGCGCCGCCGATCTTTAGCGATGTCGGGCTGGTCGGTGTGTCTCACGTCAGGGAGTCACTATGGCTGCGCAAGATTTGACGGCGCGCCTGCAGAAAGCGGTGCTCGGGCAATATACGATTGGCCGAGAGTTGGGCGGTGGTGGGATGTCGCGTGTGTATCGCGCGACAGATGATGTGCATGGACAAGATGTCGTGCTGAAAATTTTGCCGCCGGATTTAGCTGCTGGGGTTTCGGTCGCTCGGTTCAAACGCGAGATCGATGTTGCAGCGCGGTTGCAGCATCCGCACATCGTGCCGCTACTCGCGACGGGTTATGCCGACGGACTTCCGTGGTTCGCGATGCCGTATTTGGGCGGCGCATCGCTGCGCGAGCGCATGGGCATCGGACATAACATGCTGGTCGCTGACGCCGTACGCATTCTTCGTGAAATGGCAAGTGCGTTGGCCTACTCGCACGGCAAGGGCGTGGTCCATCGCGACATCAAACCGGAGAATGTGTTGTTTGGGGGTGACGTGGCGATGATTGCCGACTTTGGTGTGGCGAAGGCGCTCCTTGACGCGGGCGGACCACAGGGGGATGGTACCACGCAAAAGCTCACGACGAAACGCATCGCGCTTGGTACACCGCAGTATATGTCGCCTGAGCAGGCGTCTGGCGATCCGTTGGTTGATACGCGTGCGGACCTTTATGCGTGGGGTGTTGTTGCGTACGAACTACTCAGCGGCACGGCGCCGTTTGAAGGACGCAGCTTGGTCGCGCAGATGATTGCGCATGCGCGCGAGGTGCCAGAAGCATTGAGTGTGCGCAATCCCACGCTCCCTATCGAGCTGACAGCGCTGATCATGCAGTGCTTGGAAAAATTGCCGGAGCATCGCCCGCAGCGCGCAGAGCAACTGGTGTCGACACTTGATGGCGTGCTTGCACGCAGCCTGCAGCAGACCGGCGCAATGCCCGTGGCGGCGGAACCACCGGCACAGGCGCACGCGTCCCGTTCCGGGTTATTTTCAACACGATTTTTCTCGGTGGCTGGTGTGTTGTTGATTGTGATCGTGATGCTCGCGGTGATGCGGGTACTGCGGTAGGGGTCAGAGTCGCGGCAAACTTCTTCCGCGACGACGCCAATAATTTACGTCTGGAACAGATCTGTATGTGACGCCGCTGTTCCGTCGGCATTTTAGAGATCAATGACCGCTGTACGCGCGCGGCCTTCGTCCAGAGTCGGCGTGTTGGATTTGAGGCATAGAACCCGACTCAACCACTCCGCAGCGGTGCGTGGTGGCGTTTCCGTCAGGCAGCGAGCGAACGTTCAAAATCATTCGGAAGTATTCCTTTCAGACACGCACTGGCGAGCTTGCATCGACGATTCGAACACTGTTCTGCGCGTGCAACGATCCCCTCGCCAAGGATGCAGCCACAAGAGCAGAAAAGCTGGAGGTTTGAACAGAAATCCTACTTTGCGCGCATCCTATTATTTGCGAGAGTAGGCAATGCAGGCCACCACGAAACTCAAAAAATGTAGAGCGGTCCCAATAACGAACTTACTCCGCGCAAGCCGTAGTGCGTCGCGCAAACCGCGTTGCGAGTAGGCCGTCACAGACGGTGGAAATTAAATTCATGGAATGACAAAAGGCGCCAGCAGAATTCGCTGGCGCCTTTTGCGTGAAGCCCACTCGCAGTATTACGGCGTCACGACAATCGGGATGGATGTTTGTGCGCCCGCAATGTCGGCTGTGAGCGTGTACGTTCCCACTCGCAATCCAGTCAGTATGAAGAAGTATCCGGGATTGGATGAGTTCTGAGCGACCGCATCGACTCTTAGCGCAGTTGGGTCGGAGGAATACACGTTGAGACCGACAACACCGGTTGTCAAAACGACGCTGTTTACGTCGCGCACGAACACCTGAAAATTGACCCGTGAATCGGCAGGCGTGGCGATGCTTACCTGCCGTACGTCTCCACCCACGGAAATCGTGAGTGACCCGTAATGGCCTGCCGTGCCGGCTGCGTACACCGTGAGATTCGTGCTGTCGACTGCGACCTGTTGCCCATTCTTGGTATACAACACCGTCACGTTGGTCGTGCCCGCCGCCATGCTGACGACTTGCGCGGTCTTGGGGTCAGTGCGGCCTTGCGTTACGGTTGCCACCGCGTTGTTGCTGTTGAAGAATCGCGTCAAGCCACCTTCCGCAGCGGTCTCTGGTGTGGTCGCTGCGCCGGAAGCGTCGAGATAACGGACTCGGTACGTGAATCCAACCGGTGCTGTGACTTGCTGTTCACGCGGTTCGATAATGATGCGCGCCACTCGGCTATTGCCGGCGGACGGCACCGTTACCGGAATGGATTGTGTCGCAACAACGGAACCGGCGGTGTACGTCGCCACGAGCGACGTCGTACCCGATCCGACGCCACTAATCGATCCGCTGGCAACTGTGCCGGAATTGGTTGATTGCGAGAACGTTGCGATCGTTGGATCGAGCGTTCTGACAACGAGCACTCCGCCAGCAATCGGATTAGCGACCGTCGCAGTAATTGGTGCGAACACTGCCGCAACGCCGACGTTCACCGTTGTGGCGTTGAAGGAGATCACCGGCACCAGTGCTGCTGGGGTCACCGTGACGTCTGCAAAACCATTTGCAGACAGTTGACCGTTTGTATAGACCGCAGTGACACGCACCGGAGTGTTGGGTAGCGTTGGAGCAACGCCGGTGACACCGCCCTGCGCGTCAATCGTCACGCGCGATTTATCTGGCGAATCCCAGATTATGTTGCCGACACCGAAACCTGTTCCGGTCGGAGCATTAGTGACTGTTGCGGCGAGTCTTGCCTGACCGCCAACCTGCAGTGGAAGCAGGGCCGGCGATAGCACAAGTGTTGGCCCCAGTATTGTGATGTCCGCGAATGCGACGGCTGTTACAGTGCCGTTCTGATATGTCGCGGTAACGCGCACGGGGCTGTTGGCGAGAGTTGGAGCAACGCCGGTGACACCGCCCTGCGCATCAATCGTCACGCGCGATTTATCTGGCGAATCCCAGATGACGTTGCCGAGGCCGAAGCCCGTTCCACTGGGAGCGTTCGTTATAAGGGGCGCGAGTCTTGCTTGGCCCCCAACCGTCAAGACCAGCGTGGTCGGAAACAATGTGATTGTTGTTGCGAGCACCGTAATGTCGGCGGTGCCAATTGCTGTAACCGAACCGTTCTGATACGTCGCCGTGACGCGGACCGGTGTGTTGGGCAATGTTTGCGCAACTGCAGTCACACCACCCAATGCATCGATTGTGACGCGTGATTTGTCGGGTGAGTCCCAAACAACTGTGCCATTTCCCGGCGGAAGGTTTGTGAAGGTCGGCGCGAGTCGCACCTGTCCGCCAATAGTTAGTTGCACCGGGTTCGGAAACAACGTGAGCGTGGTTGAAAGCGCCGGCAGAATGGTGACCGCAATCGGACCCGTTGTCCTACCTTCGGAGCTCCCCTCGATCGTGACGACCGCTGACGCAGAGGTCGGAGCAACTGCGGTCAGATTTCCGACTGCATCGACCACCAGAATTGCGGTGTTTGAGCTCTTCCACGCGATTGTTGGTGGGGGCGTAGTGGGCGTTCCCGCTTCGAAAACGGCGTTGACACGCGCGAGTGTCTTGTCTCCAACCCGGAAGGGGCTCGGCAAGGGGAAGAACGAAAGCGAGGAGACGCGCGTGTTGATAACGAGTCGAAGGCTGGCAGACGTGGGTGTCATGTACCCCTTCGGAACAACTGCATTGGCCAGCATATGGATTACCTGTTGCACATCGAACTGTACAACCTTGGCCGTTACCTCACCCGTTTGCGCATTTATGCTGGCGTATTTTTCATCGCCTGAGTCCAGTGAGTAGGTAATCGTGCCTCCAGCAATCCGAGCGAAATGGGAGTCTGTCAGGCTGGCCGTGGTACTGAACGTCTGACCCGCGAACAACGAGATGACGGCACTACCATTGTAGTCAAAGCCGAGTTGGGTACCATCTGTCGCGGTCCCGACCGTGACTTGCTCTGGACCACAAGCTGGAATGATGATTCCGCAGGAGACAACAACTCCAACGAGCGTTAAGGCAAGACGATGATTTCGCAGAAAGACTTTGACCGAAGCTGGAAGCATGCAACGACACCGCGGTGGAAAATGAGTGCTAAGATTGAGACAATCAAGATTGTCTGCTGTTCGTGGCGAAGGTAATCCAGCTCATTTTGCACGTCAAGCGCTATTTGCGTGGATCGGAACGCATCATTCGAATTCTTTATCTCACCCCACTGTCGGGAGGTGTCCATTGCGCGTTCAGCTCGCGCGCGAGGGAGCAGGACACCACAATGGCACCAACGGCCGCAACACCCGCGGCGAAGAAGTGTCGACTCAACATTCTCGCAATACATGCTACGTAATCGCCCGTGCAACTCGCGCCGTTGTACTTGCGGCGCACGCAACTCCTGCCCACGTTGCCGCTCATGATTTTGCCATGGGCATCCGAACCGCTCGTCTGGAACGTCGACCCCGTGCTGTTGCACATCGGATCTCTCAGCATCCGTTACTACGGCATTTTTTTTGGTTGTGCGCTCGTAACAGGATTTGCAATCTGGTACAATCGCGCGCGGCGCTTTGGCGAATCGGCCGTATTTGCGGAGCAATGGCTGTGGTATGCCATTGTTGGCGTGTTCGTGGGCGGTCGGCTTGGTTTTTGCCTCTTCTATCAACCACGCACATTTCTCGCGCATCCGCTAAGCGTATTGTACATCTGGAACGGCGGCGTTGCATCACACGGCGTCGCGCTGGGGTTGGCCACTGCCCTATGGCTTTTTGCGAGGCGACACCGTACGCCATGGTTGCGTCTTGGTGATTACCTCGTGCCCGCAGTGGCGCTTGCCGTCGGCTTTGTGCGCATCGGAAATTTTTTCAACTCTGAAGTGCTGGGCGGCCCTGCCAATGTGCCGTGGGCCATAGTCTTTGCGCGCGTTGACAAGGTCCCTCGACATCCCGCGCAGTTATACGACTTTATGATTGGGCCACTGACCTGGCTTGTGTTACATGCAGTTGAGCGACGTAAAATTCGCCCAATTGGCTCAGGGTTATTAAGCGGCGTGTTTCTCGCAACATATTTCTCATTGCGCATTGCTGTCGAGTACTTCAAGGATTTCTATGTCGAACAGTTGCGCACGACGGCTCCATTGCGCGCGGCTGAACATTGGCTTGGTTTCCGGATTCACACTGGGCAGTTGTTAAGCGTACTTCCCGCGCTCGCGGGTGCGTTGCTCATTGTGTACGCACTACGGCGCACGGATTCGTACCAGTCAGCAAGCGACGTTTCAATCACGTCCGCATCGTCTTCGACGCCAACTTCGGCAACATCTCCTGCACCACGTATCGCATCATGACCACTGCCCGTTCGTCCTCGCCACTGCCGCTGCTTGACGACGCCATTGCCGCAACGCTGCGCGACGAACGGGCGCGCATGATGGCGGAAGCCGGACTCGACAACAGCAACGTGCAACATTTTCGGCGTCCGGTCGAACACAAATTCGAACGTGCGGAACGCGGACAGGTAACCGTGTGGTTTGGTGGACTCACCATGCGACACGAACAACTGATTCTCGCCGGCCTTGAAGGATTCGGCTATCGTGCTGGCATTGTTCCAACTCCAGCCAAACCAGACTTTCAGGCAGGCAAGGAATTTGGCAATAACGGTCAATGCAACCCGACGTACTTTACCGTTGGTGCATTGGTGAATCACCTGCGCCGCTTGCGTGATGAGGAACATATTCCGCTTGAGGTTATTCTGCGCGATCACCTGTTTCTGACAGCTGGCGCCTGCGGACCTTGTCGATTTGGGATGTACGAAGCGGAATATCGGCTCGCCTTGCGGAACGCGGGATTCGACGGCTTTCGTGTAATACTGTTTCAACAAGGTGGAGGACTCGAGCAATCGGCTTTGGAAGCGGGGCTTGAGTTCAATCTGAATTTCTTCCTGACGCTGTTGAACAGTTTTATGATTGGCGACCTGCTGAACGAGCACGCCTATGCAATTCGTCCATACGAAGTTGTTGCCGGACAGACCAATGAAGTATTGGCCCGATGTGTCACGCGCATGCAGAAGGCGGTGCGAGACAAAGACTACGACACGATTCACGACGGCATGTTTGCGGCCATGCTTGCGAGGGTAACGCCGGTGAACAGCGCGATCGCTGCGGCGACGTTTGTTGATCAATTGCGTGGCACGCACTACACCGAAGCGTTAAACGAGTGTCGTGCAATGCTCAACGACATCGAAGTTGACCTTCTGCGACCGCGACCCATTTGCAAAGTTACTGGCGAATTCTGGGCGCAAACGACGGAGGGCGATGGAAACTTTCGCATGTTTCCGTTTCTTGAAGGCGAGGGCGCCGAAGTCTTGGTTGAGCCAATCGCAACGTGGATCACCTACATGCTGAATCAGGCAACCAACAAGGCGAAAGACCGTTATGCGGTGCAGAACGATGATTCACCGCGTGTGAAGATCCGCGTGGCAAGGGAAGTCGCCTATCGCCAGAAGATGTACGGGCTTGGTGTGGCACGACTGATTCTCAATCGTGAATACGATCGCTTTCGGAATGCCCTCGGCGGCACTGCGCACGCGCTGGTCAATCAACTGGAGCTGGTGCGCGTCGGACATCCGTACTACAACAGTCGCGCTGGCGGTGGCGAAGGACATCTCGAAGTAGCGAAGAACATCTACTACTCGAACAAAGAATTGTGTCACATGGTGTTGAGTCTCAAGCCTTTTGGCTGCATGCCCAGCACGCAGTCAGATGGTGCGCAGGCCGCGGTGACCTCGCACTTCAAGGACATGATTTACATCCCGATTGAAACGTCGGGAGAAGGTGACATCAATGCACACAGTCGGGTGCAGATGGCGTTGGGCGAGGCGAAGATCAAATGCAAGCAAGAATTTCAGTTAGCGGTATTGAGAAGCGGTTTCACGTTGGCGGAGCTGCAAGAGTTTGTGGCGACGCATCGCGAATTGCGCGAACCATTCCGGCACATCAAGCACGAAAAGGGCGTTATAGGGCGCGCAGCAAACTTCGCGTTGCACGTCGGTACACTGATGCGAGCGAAAGGCATCCAGTCGAAGGTGAGCGCGTCCCGCACGCCGTCGTTGCAAAACACATGAGTGGATGCGGCAGTGGTGGGTGCGGGAGCAGGGGCGGGGCTAGCAGCGGCAGCTGTGGCACCGGCGTCGCTCCGTCGGCGACGGAGTTCGTGCAACTGAAAAGCACGGTTACGCGAAAGCCGCCCAACTTCTCAGCAAAGCCGTCTCGGCAATCGGTTGCCGCAGCGTCAACCGAATCCCCAACATTTGCTGGCACGCCTGAATATCCAGAGGGACTGCTGATCGGTCTCGACGTAGGCAGCACCACGGTCAAATTTGTTGTCGTCGATCCCGTCGCCGATACTGTGCTGCTCAAAGACTACCAACGGCACGACACGCGACAACCGGAAAAATGTCTGGAAATGTTGCGCACGATCGCCACGCAATTTCCCGACGTCCCCACAAACGCGTATCGGATTTTTACAACCGGTTCTGGCGGCTCTTCCATTGGCAAACGCATTGGCGCAAAGTTCGTTCAGGAAGTAAATGCAGTCAGCCTCGCTGTCGAAAAGCACTATCCTGACGTGCAAAGCGTCGTTGAACTAGGTGGGCAGGACGCAAAGATCATTGTCTTCAAAACCGATGAGTCGAGCGGTCGCAAGAAGAAAATTCCATCAATGAATGACAAGTGCGCCGGGGGAACAGGCGCGGTCATCGACAAAGTGACGGCGAAGCTCGGCATTGCCGCACCGCAATTATGTCGCATGGGTTACAACGGTCTCAAATTGCACGCCGTGGCCGGTAAGTGCGGAGTGTTTGCGGAGACGGACATCAACGGCTTGCAAAAGCAGGGTGTGCCCGCCGACGAACTGATGGCGTCATTGTTTGAAAGCATCGTGCAGCAGAATCTGGCGGTACTCACACGCGGACATACGCTTCGGCCGCAAACGTTGTTGTTGGGCGGACCGAATTGCTACATCGACGGGTTGCGCGAATGTTGGGAGCACAATCTGCGCGTGCTCTGGGATGAACGCAAAGTTCCGTACGACGCCACCCGGCCCATCGGCGAACTCGTCACAGTTCCCAAAGATGCGCAATATTTTGCTGCGATTGGCGCAGTTGAATATGCGAAATCGGAACTGGCGGATACGCCGAATGCCGGTGTATTTCAAGGCACTGCAAATCTCGAGTGGTATCTGCACGCTGGCCGTCTTGAAGAAAAGAAAGCGGCCGGTGGACACGGACTCTGGCATGATCGTTCCGAACTCGATGCATTCCGCGCGCGATACACGCCGGTTAAGTGGAAGGCGACTCAGTTTACCAAGGGCACGATTGTTCGCGCGTTTGTTGGAGTAGACGGCGGAAGCACCAGTACGAAAGGCGTGTTGGTGGACATCAGTCGCACGGTCATCGCCACATCGTACCGTTTGTCGAAAGGCAATCCGATCGAAGATACGATGGATGTCTTTGCCGATCTCGAACAAGCAATCACGAGTCAAGGCTGTACGCTCGAAATCGTTGGCGTCGGCACCACGGGATATGCGAAAGACACGCTAAAGGATGTGCTGCAAGCGGATGTTGCGCTCGTTGAGACGGTCGCGCATACGCAGGCCGGTTTGCATTACTATCCGGACGCCGATGTCATTGTCGATGTCGGCGGCCAGGATATCAAACTTATCGTTTTAAAAAACGGTCAGGTCAAGGATTTCAAAATCAACACACAGTGTTCGGCAGGTAATGGATACTTTCTGCAGAGCACAGCGGCCACGTTTGGCTTCGATGTTCGCGACTTTGCGGATATCGCATTCAGCGCGGAGGCGATGCCGAGTTTTGGGTACGGCTGCGCTGTATTCATGCAGTCTGACATTGTCGATTTTCAGCGACAGGGCTGGTCTGCGAACGAAATAATGGCCGGTTTGTGCAACGTGCTGCCGAAAAACATTTGGTTGTACATATCGCAAATTCCGAACCTCGCGAAGTTGGGCACGCGATTCGTGCTGCAAGGAGGAACACAGCACAATCTCGCGGCGGTAAAATCGCAGGTTGATTTCATTACCAGTCGTTTTCGCGGAATGCCGCAACAACCGGAAGTAACGGTGCACAAATTTTGCGGCGAAGCGGGCGCAATAGGATGTGCCGTCGAAGCGCATCGATTGCATACCGAACGCGGCGTGCAAACGTCATTTATCGGACTTGAACGTGTGCAGCGGATTGCGTTTCGCACCACGCGCTCCGAAGAAACGCGCTGCTATTTCTGCAAGAACAAGTGCCTGCGCACGTTTATTGATGTGCAAACGGGTGGCGAAGCAGTAGCGCCGGTTTTGATGGCGCCAGCTGCTGCTGCGAAAACGATATCGAAGGTGCCGCTCGCACCGAACGAGCAACGCCTGATCATCGCGACGTGCGAGAAGGGTACTGTCGAAGATCTGGGTGCGATGAAAGACATCAAAGCCGGCATCGACGCGATCAGTGAGGCGAATCCCAACTACGCGGAGCTGTCGGCACGTGCGGCGTTTGCGCCGTCAGGTGTGCCACTGGTCGCGGACGCACCACCGAAAGCTTTAATTGGACGCTTCTTCCGCAGACATGAAGTCGCCGCGCGCGCCGCACAACGCAAACAGCGCGCAAGCATTCGTATAGGCATGCCGCGTATACTCAACATGTACTCGTTGGGTCCGTGGTTTATGGCGTACTTCGAATCACTGGGTATCCCGTCGCGCAATCTTGTGTGGAGCGACCACACCAGCGACGAACTGTACAAAGAAGGGGCAAAGCGCGGCGCGATCGATCCCTGCTTCCCAAGCAAGATTGGCATTCCACACGTACACAACCTGTTGATCCACAAGCATACAACGGCGCGTCCGCTCAACTTTATTTTCTTTCCAATGATCGACAGCCTTCCGACATTCCTGGAAGGTGTCGTCGACAGCCGCTCCTGTCCCACGGTGACAACAACGCCGGAAGCAGTCAAGGCCGCGTTCACGAAAGAAAGCGATCTGTTTGCAGAGGCCGGAATTCGTTATCTCGACACGTTCCTGAATTTTGCCGAACCATCATTGCTGGTGCGGCAGATGTACGACGAGTTCAACGCATTGCTGGATATCACTCGCGAAGACAACGCACGTGCATGCAAGGGTGCTTGGGATCACTTGAACGCAACCGAACAGCGGCTGCGTGATAGCGCGCGCGGGACACTGGACCGGCTGGAAGCGAACGACGAAGTTGGGGTGGTGCTTCTCTCGCGTCCGTATCATCACGATCCCGGCGTGTGCCACGAAATTCCGCAGGAATTTCAGAAGTTGGGCATCCCTGTATTTACCGCAGACACGCTACCCCGTGACGCCGATATCTTGGAGCGATTGTTTGGCGCAGAAACTCGGCAGGGTAGTTTTGCGAGCCCGCTTTCCATCGACGACGCGTGGAAAAATTCCTACAGCGAAAATACCAATCGCAAAGTATGGGCGGCAAAGTACGCGGCCCGTCATCCCAATCTCGTGGCGCTCGAGTTGAGCAGCTTCAAGTGCGGACATGACGCGCCCATTTACACTGTTGTTGAAGAGATTGTCGAACGCTCGGGCACGCCGTACTTCTGCTTCAAAGACATCGACGAAAACAAACCGGCTGGAGCCATTCGCCTTCGCGTCGAAACCATTGCGTACTTCATGCGCCGCCATCGTGAGCGGTTGGTTGATTGGCGAATGGCCGTCGCATCAATCGACGACCGGCTGGCGCACATGGAGCGTGAAATGCGCGCGACCGCCGTCGTATCGTTCTAACGGCATGTCCAACCCACTTTTCACTGCCTTGAAAAGGGCGACGGATACCACGCATCCGGGCCTCAAGGAGCATTGCCGGCATTACCGCTAAAAGTGAAGGTGGCGAGCACGTTGCCCGACACAGTCACATGATCTGATCCCGACGATCTCAAAGATGATTCTCTAAAGAACAAAAATCTGAGACCCCTTGTGGTTGATCGCTATGCGTTCAAACGCGACTACTCGGGATTTCTCAATCGCTTACGCGATCACATTGGACGACCGTTCAAGAGCAGAAAAAGAGCGCGGCACCGGGATGGATGCCGCGCTTTTGACTCACCAACGGTACTTGATCAGCCCTGCTGAGTTGTGCGTCGGCGGCGCACAATTGCCACACCGGCGAGACCGGCGGCCATGAGGATAATTGACGAGGGCTCAGGAACCGTCGAGGCGCGGCTTGTCACGAGGTCGTCCAGCGTCATCGTTCCCCCGCCGGCGTCAAATGTTACACGGTCAAACACGGCGGACGTAACAACCGGCGTCCAGACCGCTGCGCTCAGGCTGGTCGCGCTCAAGGTCGTCACCGGAGTCGCCCCGAGAAAGAACGCGAAGGTGTAGGCGGAGGTCGAACCCACCCAGATCGAGAATGACCGCTGCGCCGACGAGAATTGGACTGCGCCCCCCGAATTGTAGAACGCCAGAAAATCAGTGCCGCTATGCGCAGCGCCCACATCGAAATTCGAGCACTGATTCAGAATCGACCCACCGCCGGAAAACGTCGCTCCTTGAGACGCATACAAGCTTGTGAGTGACGTAGCTTGCGAAAGACCGCATGGCGCACTTGTTCCATCGAAATTGATGTTGACCTGTGCCTGAGCCGTAGCACTGGACAGCAGAAAAGCACTAACCGCTAAAAATCTTTTCGTGGCGATTTCGAGAATGAGGGGAGTCTGATGTTGAGTCGCTGGTGCAACTGATGTTGGCGCAGTTACGCTTTTGGGGTACGTCACCTCCTTGGTGGACCTAGTGCTCAGGAGGCGGGGAGGAGGGTGTCAGGGCGAAGGAGGCAGATGACTAGCGCGCTCATGCTGCCTCCTCCTTTTCATGGCCGTTTCTTCTGCCCACGAAGCCATTGGCCGTTCAAACAGCTA
>JANYFO010000402.1 GCA_025362635.1 Gemmatimonadaceae bacterium
CATCCCCGCCGCATCACCCGCTTTCAACGCTGCCTCGGCCTCAATCAGTCGCGCGTCGATGCCGTTGGTGACCGGCAGACTGGTCGAACGCGCGTACAACGTCGTCGTACGCGAATACGTCAGCCCATCCTGTGATTTGACCGTGTCCTTGCCGGCATTTTGCGTCGTATAGGCGGACGGTAAGCGCGGATCACGACTGGAGTAGAACGGAATCGCGTTCTTCACGAGCAGGTTACGTGCGTTGCCTTCCAGTGAGTCGCCAATGGTATAGCGTCGCGCGCTGGCACCCTGTGCCCAGATCGTATTGTCACCAGTGGCGGTTATGAATGTGTGATCGTAGCTAAACACTGTGGCAATGCCGGCCACGCCTGCGCCGGCGTCGGATATGCGGTTGAGTCCGAGCAACACACGAGAACGCGCAATTCGTGCGGCCGTTTTCACCTGCACACTTAACGCATCCGAGCCGGTAGTAATGGCGATCGCCGAGTCGAGCGAGGCAAGCGCCACAGCAAATACTTCGGCGTTTGTCTTTGGCGTGCCATACGTCACCGGTGACGTGGCGCCATCAGACAACGGAATACCGTTGCAGAAATCCGATGCGAGTTGCAATTCGGCAAATCCGCGAGCGAGTAACATCTCGCCGATCGCCGACGTGTTGGTCGGTTGATACTGCTTGAGCGCGTCATTGGCCTGATTGGCCGCGGTACGAACGCGCGCGATATTGCGCAGAAATCCGGTGATTGAACCGTTGTCCAGCGAAATGCGACGCTGATCGGTTTCATCGTTTTGCACAAAGGTAGAGCTCGTCGACCACTCGTCCGCCAAAAGTCCGCCAAACAGCCATGTACTTTCAGCGCCGCCCGTCATGTTGCGGAAGCGATCAAGGGCACCGCTACGCAGCGCTAACGCTCCTTCGATTGAGTTCACGTTCGGCTGCGTCACGAGATCCGGGTCATCGGCCTCAAGCAGTGTTTTCGTATTGCAGGAACTAAGAACGCCGCACGAGAGGAGCGTTATTGCCACGGCCATCGAACGGGGCCAGCGGCGAGCAAACGTCACGGAAGATGTCGTCATCGTCGAGGTCTCTTAGAAGCCGAAGTTGAAACGGAAGATGAAGTAGCGCGGAGGTCCGATCGTCTGGAATTCTTCGGCGATGTCGCTGTCCTGCGACGCATTGCGGTCGGTTTCTGGATCGACGCCGCGATACTTTGTTTTCACGCCAAGATTGCGCGCTGTGAGTGTGAAGGATGCCGTGCGTGCGCGAGCAAGCGACGCCAAGCGCGGCGAAAACGTGTACGTTAGCGATGCCTCGCGAAAGCGCGTGAACTCACCAGGCTGGAAGAAACCGTCGAGCGTCTTTGACGGATCGTTCAGCGTAGCGACCACCATCGCCTGCTCTTGGAAGCTGGCATTCGGATTCATAAGTCCGTTGCAATTCTGACGGCTTACGCAACGAATGCGCTCGGTATTGTTGTAGTACAGGTTGCCACCGCGATAGTCGATCAACGTCTGCAAACGCAGGCGTTTGCCGAAAAATTCGAAGCCATTCGTGAGAGTGACGATATTGCGCGGTTGGTTATAACCACGAAATGTTGCGACGGTATCGACGAACACTTCGTTTTTGGCGGGATCGGCATCATAAGTGAGAATGCCATCTTTGTTCTTGTCCTCCCAACCGCTGATGTGGCGCGCCCAGAGACCCTGGACGGGATAGCCTTCAACAATACGATTGGTGGTGCCGATCTGCGCCGGCGTGTTGCCAAGACTCTTTACTACGTTGCTGTTCGTCGAGCCACTCACCGTTACATCAGCCACAAGCCATTTACGGTCGATCAGCGTGCCACTCACCAAGAGTTCCCAGCCTTTGTTGTTCACGGCGCCGAGATTCGCGCGCTGCGTGCCCGCGGCACCAACAGATGGCGGTACAATGGCCGAAATCAACGCGTCGTGCGTGTTCTTGTTGTAGTACGTGACTTCGAGCGAACCACGACCATGAAAGAGCCGCGCGTCAAATCCACCCTCGATTTCCTGCGTCCGCTCAGGCTTGAGCGCGCTGTTGCCGATCGACGTGTACGTGACTGCCGGCACGTCAACCGAGCGCACGTTCGTCGAGATCGCGCTGTAGTACCGCAAGGCATCATTGGAGCCAGGCTGTACGCCTGACGCGCCCCACGCCGAGCGCAGACGCAGATTGTCAACGATCGACGAACGCGGAAAGAACGACTCGTCAGAGACCACCCATGAGACGCTGGCCTTTGGATAGATCACGCGCTGAAAACTGCTACCAAACGCACTGTTCTGATCCGTGCGCAACGCGCCCGTGATGAACAGGCGATCGTTAATAGAAAACTGTTCTTGCACGAAGAAGCCCAACGTTTTCTGCAACGTGGTGGCTTCGGTCGCACTTTTCGTCGCACCGCCGCCTGCCGTTTGCGAACCCGGTGCAAGCTCGGTGCCCGTTGCTGTGTTCTGCGAAAACGAATAGTCGATGTACTGTGTACCAATCGTCGTTTGCGCCAACAACCATGGTCGTATGCGCGTGTTCACTGCGCTCGCAAAGTCCACGCTCAGGTTTTGTAAACCGGTGCGCGAATCCCCCTTAAAGCCGTTGCGGTACGTCGCGGTGAGTGGCGGACCTTCACCGCGCAGCAGCAAGTTGTCGTCAACGCGACTGGTGTAGTCATTGCCGACGTTCAGGCGCGTGATATTCCATGACGTTGGACGATAAATGGCATTCATGCCGAGAATAAAGCGCGTGGCCTCTTGTCCGGTCTTTTCCTGCCACGTGTACCCTGGCGTCCACGCGCGATAGCCATTGAGCGGCGTGCCCACGGTGCTGACGATACCGTTATTCTTGAATCCCGGGCCACCAAACACTTGCGAGCCGAGTCCGGCGGTAAAATTTGACTCACCCGAGTAGCGTTGATTGACGCGAATAAAATTCGACGTCACACCAACATCGAGCTTGGGCGAAATGGCCGCGTTCAGGTTCGTACGAAAGCTGAGGCGATCCGAGGTGTTGGGGCGATCAGTCCATTCGTGAAGGGGCGTGGCCGTTGAGTCGAAGCGGCGGCGTTCAAACGCGGGCAACTGCAGCACGCCGACTTCGCTACCGCGATCACCCGAAATGAAATAGCGCAACGCGTCACTACCACCAGACACCTGCAAGCCCACCTGCGACCGGTAACCCTGACCAAGCGGGGTCGCGTCAGGGTCGTGGAGCGGGCTGTAAATCTGCACGCTGTCTTTAACGCAGCTTGCGGCGGAAATTTGCGTCAGTGTGCACGAACGATAGGCCGTCGATCCGGGAGAGTGTCCGGCGATGGTATAATTGTACGGATACTTGTTGTGGTCGTCGATCACGCCACCCTCGCCGTAGGTGCTCCAACGCGCAGCGCCCGAACGTCCCTTTTTGGTGGTAATCACGATGACGCCGTTGGCCGCATCGGTGCCGTACAACGTGGCGGCCGAGGGTCCCTTGACGATTTCGATATTCTCGATTTCGGACGGATTTAAGTCGCCCACACGAGACGCATTGTTACCGCCGGTGCCGAACGAATTCGACCCGTTGTTACTCGTCATGCGCACACCGTCAATGACGTAAATCGGCTCGTTCGACAAACTGATCGAGTTGATACCGCGAATACGCACACGCGATCCAGTGCCCGATTGCGTGCCACTCGCCACCGACACGCCGGGTGCGCGTGAATTCAACAGGTCGCTGATGTTGGAGACGGGGGCGTTGGCCACCACGTCAGCGGCGTTAATCGTTGCGATAGAATTTCCAATCTCGTCGCGTCGTGTCTGACCCGTGGCGGTCGAGACAACCGGCGTAAGCGTAAACGCCACACTCGCGAGTTGTACTTCGAGCGCCACCGGCGTGCCCGCCACCATCGTCAGCGTACGCTTTTGCTCGGCGTACCCGATTCGCGCGATTCGCACATCCTGCGCGCCCAACGGAACGCCCCCAATAGTGACGCGACCGTCGTTGTTGGTAAGCCCGCCGAGCGTCGTGCCGATCACCGAAATTTGCGCCTGCGAAATAGCGGCGCCGGTAGCCTTGTCCGTGATGTGCACGGCGATGGCACCACGTTGCGCAAAGGCAACGCAGGGAAGGACAAAGACGCCAAACAATGCGCGCCGAACGGCGCGCGCTGTAGCGCCTCCTAGGGGGTGTGACATCATCTCGCAAACCTCGAGGCAGTGATGTAGCGTGTGCTGTGACAAAGGCGTGACAGCGCGGGACACATGGGCATTGTGCGATGTGCAAGGAGCTAGCACAACCGTTAACAATTAAACAACTGAGATATTAACGGCGTCACCGACAGAACGGTCGTCGACCTCGTGTCCCTCTTGGTCAAGACGACGTGGACGCCACCTTTGGCGCATACTTCTCCAGATCACGCCCCAAAAGCAAGGTGCCAAGCACCAACATTGCACTAATCAAAAACGGGGCAGGCTTCGCGATGTACTCAAATGCAGATCCGAGCAGGAGCGGGAACGCCACGCGACTGATGCCGCCGTACGTTTGTTGCACGCCCATATACAACCCCCGCTCACCGCTGCTCGTGACGCGACTCAGTAATGCCGTGACGCACGGAAATGTGAATGCAGTGCCAAGAGGCAGCAGGCCCACGCTCAGCGCCAACGTGACGTAATCATGCGACAACGCCAGGCCGGTCAAGCCGAGCGCTAACAGCACCAACCCCCATCGGCTCAATCGAGCTTCACCATACTTATCCACCAGCTTACCGAGAATTACTGCGCGCACCAGCACGCTCAACACGCCGATATACGCGTAGTAGTAACCAATGGTCGAAGCGCTCACTCCAAAGCGATACGCAAGGAATAGTGCCAGTACAGCGAACGTTCCTTGAAAGGCGCCAATCGAAATTGCATAAATCATGATGAGGCGACTGGACGGGTCATCAGGATGACTCACCACGCGCCACACGGCCTCACGCGAGCTGCGACGAGGGGCCGCCTTGCGTTCCGCCACCGTCGACTTGCGTGTCTCCGTCAAGAACTTCGATGCGAAACCAATGTTGATTACGCACAAGCTTGCGGCCAACAGGCCCGGCGTATGCACCCCCAAGTGTTGCACCCACGATCCGATCAGCGGTCCAATCGCTACGCCAGCGTTGGTCGCCGCACTCAACCAGCCGAGTGACTTGGCGCGATCTTCCGGCTTCGTGGCATCCGCGACGTACGCCTGAATGACACTCACGGTCCCGCCGCCCGCACCCTGAATTATGCGCGATAAAAACAGCAGCCACAGGGAGTCGGCATACGCGAACACAACGTACGCAATCGCGCTGGAGGCGAGTCCGACAATCAATGCGGGACGTCGTCCATAGCGGTCACTGAACCGGCCCCACACCGGCGCGCTGAGCAACTGCGCAATACTAAATGACGACACGAGCAACCCCACCACCAATCCACCGGCACCCAGCGTCTTCGCGTAAAACGGCAGCAACGGCAAAATCATTAACATGCCGAGCATGTCAATAAACGCGGTCACCATAAGCACCGACAACTTGCCCACTTGGCTGCGGTTGCTCGTCGGATCCGGACTCGCGTCCTTCCCCATCAGCAATGTTTCAGCGGTACTCACTCCGTCTTACCCAATGCTGCAGGTGCAACGGATCGACCAACAACTCCGGCTAACGCCACGATCGTCAACACGTACGGAATCATCTCCACAAACTGACTCGGCAAAATCTGAGAACCCTGTAACTGTATCTGTAAAGTTTCCGCCGCCGCGAACAGCAAGCAGGCGATCGCGACACGTGCGGGCTCCCAACGACCGAAAATCACCGCTGCCAGCGCGATGAAGCCGCGACCCGCCGTCATACCATCGGTAAACTGATGCTGGTCGAGTGCGAGATACGCACCGCCAAGTGCGGCGAGTGAACCCGCCACGATCAAACCCTTGAGTTGTAGCGGAACAACCGCGACCCCAAGTGTTGCTACGGCTTCCGGTTTTTCTCCAACCGCGCGAACACGCAACCCGAATGGCGTTTGATACAACAACCACCCTAGCGCTGGTAGCGCGAGCAACCCAATCCAGACAAGCGGATTGACGAACGCGGCAAACATGCCCGCACCGGCGCCTTCGCCGCCAAAGCCCGGCACGCGTGGCGAATTGCTCGCGCTGTCAAACGTGAGTCGCAAGAAAAATCGCGTCACGCCAACCGCCAGCAAATTGATCGCGACGCCAATCACTACTTGATTGGCCCGAAAACGCAGCGTCGACACGGCCAAGATGCTTGTAGTCACGAGGCCAGCCGCTAACGCACCGAGAATACCCATGTACGGACTGCCACCATAATAGCTGCCCAACGCAGCACCAAACGCGCCCGACAACATCATGCCCTCAAGGCCAAGCGCGACAATGCCCACACGTTCGGACATCACGCCACCCGCGGCCGCGAGTAAATACGGAATGGATATTCGAATGGTTTGCAATAGAAACGCGAGCGCGTTCATACCGTCGCCCCCACACCGCGAGCAAGTGACGCCGCGGCGGCGCGAATCTGCTTCTGCACTTCAGGCACAGCCGTCGCGACAGCGAGAATGACGACGGCTTGTAAAATATCCACGAGCTGCTTTGGAACAACCGCGTTCACCGCGAGTCCACCTTGCGATAGCGTGGCGAACAACAGCGCCGCCAACAAAATGCCGAACGGATGATTGCGTCCGACGAGCGCCACCGCGATGCCGAGAAACCCGGCACCTCCGGCAAATCCTTCCTCGTAATACCCCTTGTACCCAAGCACGAAGTTCATGCCACCAAGTCCGGCTAACGCGCCAGAAAATGCCATGGTGAAAAACATCACGCGCGGCACGCGCACACCGCCAAACTCCGCGGCATCGGGCTGCAATCCCACGGCGCGCAATTCGTACCCGCCGCGTGTCCGAAACAAATACCAATAGCTTACCACGGCCGCGACGATGGCAATGAGTAGCGTAAAATTGGCCGCGGATCCGTGGAATGCGGGAATAACACTGGATAAACGCGGCACTCCGCCGGCGACAATACTGGGCGTATGCAACGTTTCCGGCACGTGAATTTTCGCGGCGACCAACCAGTTCAATAACGCGAGCACCACAAAGTTGAGCATGATCGTCACGATCACTTCGCTTGCGCCAAACTTTGCGCGCAACGCACCAGGCACGGCGCCAACCGCGGCGCCCGCAGTCATCGCCGCCACAATGCAAAGCAATGTCGCGATCACGGCCGGCGTACCGACGGGCATCAATAAGCCAACAAGACCTGCGGCAAATCCACCCATCGCCAACTGCGACTCTGCGCCCACGTTGAACAACCCAGCACGTCCCGCCAGCGCAAACGCGAGACCTGTGCATGTGAGCGTGGTGGCCTTGTACAACACTTGCCCAAAACCGTACGCGTTCCCCCACGTGCCTTCGACCAACAATTTAAAAACGGTGGCCGGCGCTTCCCCGTATGAAAGAATGAGCAAATCGCCAACAACGGCAGCAAACGCCAGTGCAACAATGGGCGGCAACGCCGCTTCGGCGAAGGCGCGCATTCGTGGTTGTACGGTCACGCTGCCGCTCCCGTCATGAACGGGCCGAGGACATCGGCATCGCAGTCACTGGCATCCATCACGGAGACAAAACGGCCGCCGTACATGACGGCAATGCGATCCGACAACGCCAGCACCTCAGGTAAATCGGCACTGACCAACAGGATCGCCTTCCCCGCATCACGCGCCGCGCGTAATTGCGCGTGAATAAATTCGATCGCACCAACATCGACGCCACGCGTCGGTTGCGCCGCAAGCAACACGCTAAACTCGCGACCCATCTCTCGCGCAATCACAATCTTTTGCTGATTGCCCCCCGAAAGTGCGCGAGCGGATAAGGCCGCAATGGGGGGACGGATGTCAAATTGTCGAATGAGCGTATCCGCGTTGCGATCAATGCGGTGGCGATCAAGACCTGTAACCGTCGCAAATTTGTGTTGTCGGCCGAGAATCAGATTGTCCGACACGGAATAGTCGAGGATCAATCCCCGACGATGCCGATCTTCCGGAATATGCGAAAGGCCCGCATCGGCGCGCCCGCGCACATCGCGCGTGTCAACGCGTTCGTCGTTGAGCATGATCTGACCACCAGTCAACGAACGGAGTCCAGCAATCGCTTCAAGTAGCTCGGTTTGCCCATTTCCTTCCACTCCGGCAATGCCAAGGATCTCGCCGGGGGCAACCGTGAACGACAGGTCGTTAATCATCATCGTGCCGCGATCACCGCGCACCGTGAGATGATCAACCTGTAGTGCACTCCGCAGTGCGGATGATTTGTCCGCGCGCAGCGCCCGATTCTCGCCCGTGATCTTGATGCCAGGTGATGCATCGAGGGCGAGTGCGACGTCACGTCCAACCATCGCTTTGGCAATGTCCCGAGGCGTCGTGTCAGCCGTCGCGAGTCGCGCCACGGTACGGCCAGCGCGCATCACGGTGATGGTGTCAGACACCTCTATCACTTCATCCAACTTGTGCGTGATGAGTATGACCGTGCCACCGTTGTCCCGCAGCACACGCAATACGTGCCACAACTCCCGTACCTCGGGTGGCGACAAGACGGCGGTTGGTTCGTCAAGAATGAGAATCTTCGCGCCGCGATAAAGCGCTTTCAAAATTTCGACGCGCTGCGCTTCGCCAACACTCAAGTCCGCAACTTTGACGTTCGGATCCACCGCAAGTCCACTCTTGACGCTCAATGCACGCACGTCCGCGATGGCGCGCGCCAAGTCAATGCGCAAGCCGTTGGTTGGCTCTTGACCTAACACGACATTTTCCGCCACCGTCAGCGTGGGCACGAGCATGAAGTGTTGATGCACCATGCCAACGCCAGCCGCAATCGCGTCAGTAGTTTTCCAACCCGTCACGTCACGCCCGTTCACTTCGATGAAGCCGGCATCGGGCGCGTACAACCCGCTTAATACCCGCATGAGTGTGCTCTTGCCCGCGCCATTCTCGCCGACCAGTGCGTGAATCTCTCCGCGCGCCACGTTCAACGACACCTCACGATTTGCGATAACGGCGCCAAACGATTTGGCGACGTCGCGCATCCGCACCGCCCACGAAATTTCGCTTATCACGTCTGCATCATCGCGTACTCGGTACCTGAATGCGCCCGGCGATAATATCTGCCGTCAATGAATCGAGCTTGGCACGCACGTTCGCGGGAATTCTCGCGCGGTTGTTCGCATCATACACGTAGCCGACGCCCTTCTCGGCGAGTCCAAATTGCTGCACACCACCGACAAAACGCTTTTCCTTCACCGCCTTCACGGCTTGAAACACCGCTTCGTCGATGCCTTTTACCATCGAGGTAAGCACGAAGCCCGGTGCCTCCGCAAATTGGTCGGCATCAACACCAATTCCGAGTTTACCCGTGCTACGCGCCGCTTCGAAAACGCCCAATCCCGTGCTACCCGCTGCGTGAAAGATCACGTTCACGCCCTGCTGATACTGACTCAGCGCAAGCTCCTTCCCACGTCCCGGATTGCGAAAGGCTTCGGGCGTTACGCCCGCATACTGCGCGATCACTTCGCAATCCGCGCACACATATTTCACCCCGGCGCGATAGCCAGCTTCGAACTTGTGAATGAGCGCGATGTCCATGCCGCCAACAAAGCCCACCTTCTTGCTCTTGCCGACCAGTGCGGCCAGTGCGCCAACAAGAAACGACCCTTGCTCTTCGCGAAATTTGAGCGCAAGGAGATTTGCGGGCATGGGGAGCGGATTCCCGAGGCTGTCCGACGGCACCGCGTAATCCACGTCAGCGAAATGCACGTTCGGATACTCCTTCGCGAGCGTTGTGATGTCATCGGTAAAAATGAAACCGACGCCAATCACCAAATCGAGCCCCTCGGCAGCAAGCAATCGCAGACCGGCTTCGCGATCCGAGCCTTCGCCCGGCTCAATGAAGCGCACGCGCGCCCCCAGTTCTTTTGCGGCGCGTTCTCCGCCCAAGAACGCGCCATCATTAAACGACTTGTCACCGCGACCACCGACATCGAGCACAATGCCCACATCAAGGCCTTCGCTGGTGTCAGCGACAGTGGCCCCAGAGGGTTTGACGGCGAGCAGCGCGACATGCATGAACAACAGCACGCCAATAAGAAGAAGGGTACGACGCATGACCGGGAAGGTTCGCCGTGCGCACCCCCAGTGGGAAGGGCTATTCCACCGCCATTCCCCATTCCCAGCTATCTGGTCCCAACACTCACCTTCCAGAGGCCATTCAACATGTCCGACGCATACAACGCGGCTGGCGTGACATACACGCCCCAGATGTACGTTGGACCGGAACCGGTGAAGGTCGCCCGTTCTCGTCCCATCAGTCCAAGGTTGCAACGACCATCCGCAAACTGCTGCGCAACGGTGCATGTGCCAAGTTCGCCACGCACGTCCAGCACACGCACGCCAGCGTTGTAATACGCCGCGTACAGCAATCCATTCGTTTCGTCAACAGAAAAATTGTGCGTCCCCGCGCCCGCTCGAGTGTACGCGGCCACTTCGACCGGCGCAGCAAGCGTGGTGATATCCACCACGTGCACGTCGCCGATAGACGAGCTGCCAATCGCGCCCGGTCCCTCCTCGCCGACAAATACGTATTTCTTGGAGCCAGTGACCGCGTCTTGGTACCACCAAATATTGTGAACCTGTCCGCCCTTCGTCCGCACTTTCGAAATGCTGCGCGGTGCCGCGGGTGACCCACCTTGCGCCCCAATATCCCAGATCTGCACCCCATTATTCCACTCGGCGGTGAAGAGCAGACCGTCGCGGACGAACACGTCGTGTATGTACGGTGCGCCAAGCGGGATACTGCTCACCGCGGTGGGTAACGCGGGATTGGTGAGATCGAGCGTAACTAATCGTGCGGCCACACCATTCGCCGGGTCGATACTGCAGAAAGCGTACAGCACTCCATTCACCCGAGCTACTTCCGCAGTGTGTACGCCGTATTGAAGCTCACCACCAGTCGTGCGGACGAGCAGACGCGGTGTGCGTGGCGTATCCAATGCGTAGATCGCGAGACCACCATTGGGAT
>JANYFO010000431.1 GCA_025362635.1 Gemmatimonadaceae bacterium
GGTTCGGCAATGCTGCTCTCAGCCGTTGCGGCTTCGATGCTGGCGCGCGATTGGCCAACCACACAGATGGTTGAACTGGGATCGTCGAGCACCTTCACGCCAGCGGGCAACACGAGATCGGCAACGTGCAACGATTTGCCCACCTTGAGGTGTGAGACGTCCACATCGATGTGATTCGGGATGCTGGCCGGATCAACCGCGATGTGCAACTGATGCAACACTTGGTCGAGAATGCCGCCTTCCGAGCGCACACCATCAGGGATACCGACAAACACGATGGGGCAGTACATGCTGATCGTTTCGCCGACTACCAACTCTTGGAAGTCGATGTGCATGATCATTTTCTTGTACGGATGACGCTGAATTTCACGGATGAGTGTGCGCGACACCTTGCCGGCGATATCGAGCTCAATGACCGTGCTGCCCGTCGCGATACGCGTGAGCAACTTGTCGGTTTCGCGCGCGTTGATCGTGAGCGACATCGGCTCACGACCGTGCCCGTAAATGACGCTTGGAATGTTGCCGGCCTGCCGAATTTTACGCGCAGCGCCTTTGCCGTTTTCTACGCGAATGGTGGCGCTGAGAGATGCGGTTGACATTGAGATAGGGAGTAAGGGTAGGGACTAGGGACTAGGCGTAGGGACTACTCCCTACTCAAACAGAACACTTACCGATTGATCTGCGTGCGTAAAACGAATGGCTTTCGCCAATAATTCACCCACAGACAGCACCTTGAGCGAGGGAAATCGACGCTCGGGTGGCAAGTTGATCGAGTCGGTTACGACAACTTCGGTGATCGGAGCATCGGTCAAACGATCAACCGCTGGACCGCTGAACAAGGCGTGCGTGGCGCAAACATAAATATCCTTCGCGCCAAGTTTTTTCAGTGCGCGCGCGGCTTCGGACACCGTGCCCGCTGTATCGATCATGTCGTCAGGAATGAGACAATCCCGTCCATCAACTTCACCGACCACGTTCACCACTTCGGCCACGTTGGCCTTGGGACGGCGCTTGTCGATGATGGCAAAGGTCGCATCGAGTCGCTTTGCGAACCCGCGCGCCATCTTTGCCGATCCGACATCGGGTGCGACAACACAAAGGTCTTTTAATCCTTTGCGACGGAAGTAATTCGTGAAAACGGGCGCAGCGTACAAATGGTCGACCGGCACGTCAAAAAAGCCTTGCAACTGATGTGCATGAAAGTCGAGTCCGAGCACGCGATCGGCGCCGGCCTTCTCAATCATGTTGGCGATCAGCTTCGCGCCAATCGCCACGCGGGGTTGATCTTTTCGATCTTGCCGCGCGTAGCCTGAATACGGCAACACACAGGTGACGCGTGCCGCAGAGGCCCGTCGCGCGGCATCAATCAGCAACAGCATCTCCAACATGTTCTCGGCCGGCGGATTTGTGGATTGCACCACGAAAACGTCAGCGCCGCGAATATTTTCGTCGATGCGAACAAAAATTTCGCCGTCGGCGAAGCGATTACAGGTAACTTTGCAGACCTCGGTGCCAAGGCTTCGCGCAATCTCCTCGACCAACGGCTGGTTGGACGTACCCGACAAAATCTTGAACCCGCGCGAGTTGGGCTGGCCGTCCATGCCTGAATCCGAGAGTGAGCGGAAAGGGGCGGAGTGTCGCCGGTACCCCTAAGGGGGCGCGGCGGCTCCGTCCCAACGTGATGATATTTTGAGCGTGCTACAGACAGCCTTTATGAATAACGAATTTTGCCTTCAAACGATAGGGGACCGTGACGCCTTCCAATCTTCGCCGTTGCGCCAGAAATTTCGTCTGTACCCGCATGCTGCTCCTTGCCGCCATGGTCGGAAGCACTTTTGTGATCGCGACACTGGCTCGCGCGCAGGGCAACTATGAGATACAGGTGTACGGCTCAGAGTTGGTGCCGGCGCATAAAACCATGTTGGAATTGCACAGCAACTTCACCGCACGCGGATCGACTCTGGGGAGCAACGGCACGTTTGCGACCAACCATGCGATCCACGAGACGGTGGAGATCACGCACGGGTTTACCGAATGGTTTGAGCTGGGATTTTACCTGTTCGCGAGCGAACGCGGTCCAGAAGGCGTGCAATATGTCGGCAACCATATTCGTCCACGCTTCTCCATTCCGCAGCGTTTTCATTGGCCGGTCGGACTAAGCCTGTCACAGGAAATTGGATATCAGCGGAAGGAGTTTTCAGAGGACACGTGGTCGTGGGAAATTCGTCCGATTGTCGATCAAAAAATTGGTCGCGCGTACTGGTCGCTCAACCCCACGCTCGATAAGTCGCTGCGTGGTCCGAATGCCGCTGGCGGATTTGTTTTTGCGCCAAATGCGCAGGTCAATTTTGACGTGACCAAGCGGGTCAATGTGGCCCTTGAGTACTACGGTGCATTCGGGCCGTTTGGGCATTTTGATCCGTACGCGCAGACGTCCCAGCAGATATTCCCCGCGGTCAATCTCGATTTTGGCGATGATTGGGAGTTCAACGCGGGCGTGGGTTTTGGATTAACCACGCCGACCGATCATTTGCTCGCCAAGCTCATTTTGGGTCGCCGCGTGGGCGGCAAGCGGTAAACGTCACCGTTGTGCACCGCGCGATAGGCCATGATGGAGTCGAACCATCGTCATCGGCTTCAAAGGCCGAGGTAATAGCCGTTATACGAATGGCCACCGGTCGCGTTGCACGTGCAAACTAGGAGCGCTCCGACCGAGCGCCAAGGGGGGGTGTGCGACTCTGTTGAGTTTCTGCGCGCTCCCAGTCATGCATCGGCAGTGCATCTCGAGCCCGCACGCCCTCGGCGAATGGGCCCAGAAGGTGCACAATGCTGTTGGCGTAATATGTGATGAGCGGCCGACCGTTTGGCAAAATGAGGTAGCCGGTGCCCGAACGCGCGATCATCCGCCGCATCCGCAGCATGCGGTAGGCGCGCTCGAAGGTGTCAGCGATATCACGATCGGCACGCACAACACGCCCATTCAACTCCATGAGTACGTCGCGCATGGCGCCCATCCGCTCCAGCAATTGCGCGCGCGTTACATAGTCTGCATCGAACGATTGCAATGCCGCACATGCCAATGGAACCGACGTAACAGGAATGATCGTGCCGACACGCGCTAACACGTCATCGCAAAAATCCTGAACGCGCGGCAACCGCTCCGCACGCGATACCTCAAATAACGCGGTGCCTTCGCGTTCCAGTTTCGAAAGCCATGCGTCGATGCTCACCGGCATGCCAATGGTCACGGCAGCGCGTCCGTACCGCTTCCATCGCCCAGTAAGAAATCGCGTGGTATTCCAGAAGAGAAAGCGAGTCACCTCGCGCAATTGCGAACCACGGGATGTCACAGGTCGATCGGCGTGCATTGCCAATTCGCGCAACAATGACCGGTCTTCCAATACACGATCGTAGTTGATCCCGACGGGTACGACATACATGCGCTCGCGTACTGCGGGATCGCGCGCAACACCGAGCGCATAGTCGAGCAGCCCAATTTTTCCTGGACGGAGCGCACCATCGCGCGTGAGTCCACCTTCGGGAAACACGCCCTGCGTCACGCTGTTCCGCGTGATGAGTTGCACGTAGCCTTCAAGCACCGCGTGATAGAGTGGCTCACGATAACGGCGTCGAATAAAATACGATCCAAAACTCTTAAACAAATACTCCAACGGGAATGCGCGCGCCCACTCGCCAACAGCATAGGAGATGGAGACATCGCCCATCATGACATACGCGACCAGCACATAGTCGGCATTGGAGCGATGGTTCATCAGATAGATCACCACCGCGTCGCGTGGCAAACCTCGAAACGGATCCGGGTGTTCAAATTCGACGGACACTTTATAGAACAACCCAAGCACGATACGACTGACGTGGTAGCCGAGTTGGTAGTAGGCGAGAATGTTGAAGAATGGGACAATTTCGTCGAGGTACCGACGCACACGATGCCACGTGACGTCTTCGGTTTCACCATGTTGCATCGCATGGGCACGAACTGCTTCGCTTATCGCAGGGTCGGCGAGCACTTGCTCAATAACGAAACGCTTTCGCGTGAGCTTGAAGTGATCAGCAATGCGCGGCGCGCGTGTCATGGTGCGGTAGCGGATGCGTGATCGACCGGCCACAGCCAAGCGGCCCCGCGAACACCACTGGAGTCGCCGTGCATATTGCGGACGATGCGTGTCGTGATCGTGTCCGAAAACACCCATGGCGCCAGTGCGGTAAACGCAGCGACGGCAAGGCCGGGTGTGTTGGACATTCCACCACCAAGCACAATCACGTCTGGATCGAGCACGTTGATAATGGATGCGAGTGCGCGCCCCAATCGTTCATGATAGCGCGCGAGTGATGCCTGTGCCGCCACATCACCAAGCGCTGCCTCTTTGACGATATCGCGCGCGTTGCGCCGACTACCCGTGTGCGCCAAGTGGTCGCGCTCGAAGCTCGGCCCCGACAGCCACGCCTCAATACAACTCCGTCTTCCGCAATAGCATAACGGTCCAGGTATTTCTGCTGGCGTCGGCCATGGGAGCGCGTTGTGCCCCCATTCACCGGCAATGAGGTTCCGGCCGGTCAGACATTGGCCATGCACCACAATTCCTCCACCAACACCTGTTCCCAAAATCACACCAAAGACCACGGCCGCATTCGCTGCGGCGCCATCGGTCGCTTCGGAAAGTGCGAAGCAGTTCGCATCGTTCATCACGCGCACTGGGCGATGCAGCGCTGCGGTAAGGTCCACGACAAGCGGTTGCCCATTGAGCCACAACGAATTGGCGTTCTTGACGAGGCCCGTACCGGGAACGATGGCGCCGGGGATGCCAATGCCGACTGAACCGATTGCATTCGCATTCGCCTCAAGCGTTGCAACCAGTGCCGTGATGGCTGTGACGACTGCGGAATACGAGCCTGGCGTCTGCACGCGCATCCGATCGACAATGTTCCCCTCATTGTCGAGCGCGATACCTTCGATTTTTGTGCCGCCGAGGTCAATGCCGATGCGCATGTACCGCAGAGAATCGCTCTCGTTCACGTGCACAACAAGGGCGTTTGCGATTGTCGTCGTCAAACCGTCGCGGGTCCGTTACCGCGACGAGACGAAACCGACACGTAAAGTCACCGTGGTTACGCGAAGTTATTGCGTGTGTTCCCGCCCGTTCAACGACCGCATACTAAGGAGTTCCCCGGTGTTTCACCGTTTTCGTCAGCGTCGCGCTCTGCTGCGCATTGCGCAGGGCATGCTCACCGTCGCGCCACTCGCGTTAAGTGCACAACCCACGTCGTCGTCTATCAACGGCCGCATCACAGATAAATCAGGTCGTCCGCTTGAAGGAGCGATCGTCACGACGAGTGCGAGTGTACTGACGGCGCAGACGAACCGGGACGGCGCCTTTACAATTGTCGCGCCGAGCGGTCGTGTGGTGGTGCGTGTGCGGTTGTTAGGATTTACAGCTGATTCAGCGACGCTTGCCGTTGGTGCTGGGCGCGAGGTGCGATTGCAGCTTGCGGCGTCGGCCACCTCGCTGTCCGCCGTACGAGTTGAAGCGCAGCGTGCCTCGGGTACCGCGTTGTCGCTCGCGATTCAAAAAATCGCCGACAACGTGAAGAGTCTGACAGTCGCAGAAGAGATTCGCGCGCTGCCCAATGCCAATGCGGCCGACGCCGTGAGTCGCTTGCCCGGTGTGTCATTGCAGCGTCACGAAGGCGAAGGTTCGTACATACAAATTCGTGGCCTCGACGGCAACTTGTCGAACATTACGATCAATGGCGCACATATCGCGGGCAACTATGATGACAAGGGCGGCGGTGGCTCGCGTGCCGCAAAGATGGATGGTATTCCGGCAGAACTGTTAGCGAAGGCACAGGTCAGCAAGACGTTGACGGCGGAGCAGGATGCCGATGCGATTGGCGGATCGGTCAACGTCGATACGAAGACCGCGAATGATGCGCCCGGTCTCTCGTTGCTCGGCACGTACGGACGGAGTGATTTGCAAAGTGCGCCAACGGGGCAAGGGGCGATCTCGTACGGCAGACGATTTGGAGCAGAACGGCAATTTGGCGTATTCGTTGGTGGTAGTTACGATCGCAATAATCGCGTGTACGACGACGTCGAAGCGACATATGGCTACAAGACGTTGAACGGGCAACAGGTTGTTGTGCCGCTCACGACGAGTCGTCGCGAGTACCTGACGCAGCGGAAACGCAGTGGGCTAGCGTTCTCGAGCGATTACCGATTTGATGATCGCACGAGTTTAACGGTGAAAGGATTGTGGGCGCGTTTCGACGACGCCGCAATTCGCTATCGGCAGGACCAAGGTCTTCCGTTAGCATCCGCGACACCGACATCGGAAAACGCGGGAACGGCGACCGGCGGTACGATTTCGAGCAATGTGCAACAGCGCACGCCGATCGATCAGAATTTTATGCTGGGATTGAACGGAACCGCAGCACCGGGGCGTGTGGCATTGGACTATGCCTTGAGTCTGACGCAGACCGAGCTTGTGCGGAAGAATGCTGGCGACATCACGTTCCGTCAGTCGGGCTTGCCAATGACGTATGATCGCAGTGATCCGACAACACCGTTGATCAATCCGACGGGAACGTACCCGTCGGATGCGAGCAAGTTTGCGTTTCGCACGTACGTGATTGCGAATCAGATCGCACGCGGTCGGGATTACAATGCCTCGGTGAATGCGAAGTTGCCGTTTGAGACGATGGGTCTCGTGTCGTCGCTGCAGTTCGGTGCGCGCCTTCGACAGGAACGGCGAACATTTGACGATTACTCCTCGGGGCGTGCGCTGCGTACTGGACAGACATTTACGCTGGCCGATGTGCTGGGGAGCTTTACAAATCCCGATCACTACAATGGAAAGTTGCCGCTCGGCATTGCGCCGAATGATCAACTGAATGCTGCGTACATTTTGTCGCAGCACTCAGACAAGTTTGCGTCAACCGCTACTGACACGCTGGCTTCGCAACTCAACGTCTATTCGGGTACTGAACGCGTCTCGGCCGGCTATGCGGCGTACACCCTGGACTTGGGGAA
>JANYFO010000433.1 GCA_025362635.1 Gemmatimonadaceae bacterium
AGGCCGAGCGTGGGCAACATGGCGAGGGTTCCAACCGAACAGGTCGTTCGGGCGAGGATATTGTGTTGCCGGTGCCGCAGGGCACGATCATTCGCGACGCCGCAACACAAGAGTTGCTGGGAGAAATCCTCGATATCGGCGACTCGTTCGTCGTTGCAAAAGGTGGGCGCGGCGGAAAGGGCAATGCATTTTTCGTGACCGCCACACATCAGTCGCCGCGCGAGTGGCAGCCGGGCGAAGAAGGCGAGGTTCGGTCGCTTGAGCTAGAACTCAAGCTCATCGCAGATGTCGGGTTGGTTGGTCAACCCAATGCCGGAAAGAGCACGCTCTTGTCGGTAATTTCGGCGGCTCGACCAAAGATCGCGAATTACCCGTTTACCACGCTATCGCCGAACCTTGGTGTTGTTCCGCTCAGCGATCATCGCTCATTTGTCGTCGCGGATATTCCAGGCATCATCGAAGGTGCGCACGAAGGCAAAGGACTTGGATTGCAATTCCTTCGACACATTGAGCGCACACGCATGCTCGCGTTTGTCATTCCGATCGAATCGGACGATTGGCAAACAGAGCTCGATCAACTGCGACACGAAATAACGGAGTACTCCGCGGAGTTGGCCGCGAAACCGTACTGCGTGGTCTTCTCGAAACTTGATTTGCTCGGCGAACACTATATTCCGGATATCAACGCGCCCGGTGCCTTTGGACTATTTGCCATCTCCGCACCAGGGCGCATTGGTCTTGACACCATGCTCGACGCGTGGTGGCGGCAACTGTTGTCGATGCGCGCGGTTGAAGAACGCAAGACCACGCCAGATGACGCACCACTTCCCTGACAACGAGCGCACGCGGGCGATGGTCGCGCTCAGCGCTTTGCCGGGCGTTGGCGATGTGACGATCGCACGACAGCTGGCGGAATACGGGAGCGCAGAGGCCGTCCTGTCGCGCTATCCCCTGTCGGCGCGCGAGGCCGCCGTCGCCGTCGCCGACGCTGTGCTTGTTTCCGTGCGCCGTATTGGAGCGCGCGTGCTTGTTGGTGCTGACACCGAGTACCCGGCTCGATTACACGAACTCCATGATTCGCCGGCGCTGCTCTTTGCGCGAGGTACCATAGCCGCTGCTGAGCCTCCGGCGGTGGCCATTGTCGGCACACGCATGGCGAGTAGCTACGGCATTCGTGTCGCTCGTGCAATCGCAACCGCATGCGCGCGGGCAGGTGCAACCGTTGTCAGTGGCCTTGCTCGAGGTATAGATGGTGCGGCGCACGAGGCCGCACTCGCGGCGGGTGGTCGCACGGTGGCTGTACTCGGCACCGGGCTCGATGTGTACTATCCGCGCAGTCATCGATCGCTACAAGAAAATATTGCTCGCGATGGACTTTTGCTGTCTGAACTATCGCCAGGCGCCAGCGGACACAGTGGTACATTTCCGCGCCGCAACCGGATTATCGCGGCCCTTGCCGACGTGACCGTCGTTGTCGAAGCCGGGCACGGGAGCGGTGCACTCATCACGGCCGACCAAGCCATTGAACTCGGACGCATCGTGGCTTGTGTGCCCAACGCGATCGACGTAGCTGGGGCCGCGGGGAGTAACGCTTTACTGAAACGAAATGCAGAGCCTGTGCTCTGCGCGGACGACGTACTGGCGCTTCTCAATCTCCGCGCGGCGCCAAGCGCGTTACCAATCTTCGACGACGATGCGGCGTCGTGTTGGGACGCCGTGCAGCATGGGGCGCCCGACGTTGCGTCAATCACTCGTGTCACGCAATTAAGCATGCGCAGCGTCGCAACCGCATTGAGCGCGCTAGAGCTTGAAGGCTTAGTCTGTATCGATGCTGTTGGACGCGTGCGTTCGACGATCACTGCGGCGTGAGCGAACCCCAACGAATACCGATGCGCAGTGCGGCCGCGTATCGGCATCTGTATTTGCACGTTCCGTTTTGTACGCGTCGCTGCAGCTACTGCGACTTCTCGATCTCGGTTCGCCGCGATGTACCAGTGCAAACATTCGTCAGCGCGGTGGCCGCTGAATTGGCGTTGCGCGATGCAAGTCGGCAATGCGACACGCTCGATACGCTGTACCTCGGCGGCGGCACACCGTCTCGCCTCGGCGAAGACGGCGTCGTCGCACTCCTTTGCGCAGTGCGTCACGCCGTACATGTCGCGCCAGACGCGGAGGTTACGCTCGAGGCTAATCCGGAGGACATTACACCCTCCGCCGTGCGAGCGTGGCGCGAGGCCGGCGTTACGAGACTCTCGATCGGCATTCAAAGTTTTGATGACCGGGTGCTTTCGTGGATGCACCGCGCGCACGATGCCGCTACGGCACGACGCGCGATTGGTATTGCGCGCGCGGGCGGCCTCGATGCGTTTTCCGTCGACTTGATTTTCGCGATCCCCGATGCGTTGTCGCGCGACTGGCAGCGCGATATTGACGAGACGCTCGCGCTAGACCCAAATCACGTGTCGCTCTACGGACTCACGATCGAAGCACACACGCCGCTCGGTAAATGGACTGCGCGCGGTGACGTCAACGAGAGTCCCGAAGAGCGCTATGAGGAAGAATTTCTTGCGGCGCACGCATCCCTTGTTCGATCGGGTTTCGATCACTACGAGGTGTCAAATTTTTCAAAAGTTGGCCATCGCGCACGCCATAACAGTGCGTATTGGACGGGCGTGCCCTACCTCGGTATCGGCCCATCCGCGCACGGATTTGACGGAAACGAGCGTCGATGGAACATCGCCGCGTATGCGGCGTGGGAACGCGAGCTTGGACAACGCCAAGACCCGATTGGCGGCGCTGAGCTTTTGTCCGCCGAGAACCGCATCGCGGAATCGGTGTATCTTGGATTGCGCACGCGAGACGGCCTTTCGCTCACGCCTGACGAGCACGCGCACGTGTTGCCGTGGCTCAACGAGGGCTGGGTAGAATGGAATGATCGCGATCATTTGCGTGTACGCTGTACTCCGCACGGATGGCTTAGGCTAGATTCGTTAGCTGCCTCCTTGACAGCCATTCGAAGTCGTTGATAGGCTTACACTTATGACGCAAGTTGGAGAGCTCTCGGAACGGGAGCGTCAGGTCCTTGAGGCCGTGATTCATAGTTACGTCGCGACCGCCGAACCAGCGGGGTCGCGCATGTTGTCGCGTCAATTCGCGTTGGGAATTTCACCGGCCACAATTCGAAACACGATGAGCGATTTGGAAGAGAAAGGGTATCTCTTCCATCCGCACACTTCTGCGGGTCGAATCCCCACGGACAAGGCGTATCGCGTTTACGTGGATTCACTCATTCGCGTCGATCCGATCTCTCGTGCCGAAAAGCGAAAGCTGGCTGAGGAAATTTCTTCGGGCGGCTCGGCCATTGAAACGATTCTACGTCGTGCGGCGCAGTCCCTCGGTATCCTGACGCAAGAGTTGGGTGTCGCGCTGGGTCCTCGGTTTGAACGCGCCACGTTGCGTCAGCTCGAACTAGTTCGCGTCGCTTCGGATCGGCTGTTGATGGTGTTGGCGCTGACGGGCGGTGCCGTGCGCACTATTTTTGTTGAGGTGCCGGGCATTATCGCCGACGAGGCGCTTGTCGAAGTCACCTTCGTACTCAACGAACGTCTCGCTGGGTTGACGCTGGATCAAGTAAAAACATCTTTAGCCGCGCGATTGCGCGACGTGCAAACCAAGCCCGGTTCAGCCGAGCTGCTCAATATTTTCGTGCAAGAAGGTGAACAGGTCTTTAGCCGTGCGACTGATCCCTTGGAGACGGTGGTCATTGGTCAACCATCATTACTCGCGGATCAACCGGAATTCGCCAGCGGCGAACGGTTGCGGCAACTGATCGAACTCACCGAAACGCGGCAGCAGATCGCCACGCTGATGGAAGTGAGGCCAGGGTCGAACGGAATCTCCATAAGGATCGGCAACGAACATGGCGATCCACGCCTTGAACCGTTTACCGTTGTGACAGCCGAATACACTGCTGGTTCGTTGAGCGGCGTGATTGGTGTTATCGGACCCACACGCATGCCGTACGACAAGATTATTGCTCTGGTTGGGCACACCTCGCAGTTGGTGTCTGACTTGCTTTGCTGACGCAGACCGTCGCCGGTCATTCATGCGCTACCGGTGATTGTGCTACGACGTTGCCTTCCTGGGATTTTCTACATGGCCGATTTTTACGCGGTGCTCGATGTGCCGCGCGATGCTTCAGACGACGACATCAAGAAGTCATACCGACGATTGGCGATGCAGTGGCATCCCGATCGGAATGGCGGTTCAAAAGACTCCGAAGAGAAGTTTAAGACGATTACCGAAGCGTACGATGCGCTGCGCGACCCGCAGAAACGCGCGGCGTATGATCGTTACGGCGAGGCAGGATTGCGCGGTGGCTCGCAAGCCAACTACCAACATGTCGACCTATCGGATGCGCTGAACATTTTCATGCGCGACTTTGGGGGATT
>JANYFO010000439.1 GCA_025362635.1 Gemmatimonadaceae bacterium
GGTATCACGCCGGATTTCATCACGGTCGACGGTGGGGAGGGGGGTACGGGCGCCGCACCGCTTGAGTTTTCTGACTCGGTAGGAACGCCGCTCAACGAAGGGTTGTCATTTGTTCACAACGCGCTGATTGGCGCCAACCTGCGTGATCGCGTGCGGATCATCGCGTCGGGTAAGGTCAACACTGGATTTCAGATTGCGACCAAAGTCGCACTCGGCGCGGACATGTGTAACGCAGCGCGCGCGATGATGTTTGCGATTGGATGCATTCAAGCACTGCGCTGCAACACTAACCAGTGTCCGACGGGCGTGGCGACGCAAGATCCGGAATTGGTGCAAGGGTTACATGTTGGCGATAAATCACATCGTGTCGCGCGATATCACGCCGAAACCGTACGGAGTTTTTTCGAAGTACTCGGCGCTGCCGGACTTTGCCACCCGAAGGAGTTGAAGCCGTGGTTTATTCTCAAGCGAGTAAGCGCCATGGAAACTCGCAGTTATGCGGATATCTATCCGCACGTTGAACCGGGATCATTGTTGGCGGAGTCGGTCACTGGCGTGATGGCAAGGGCATGGAGCCACGCAAATCCGAACCATTTCTAAGGAGTAGGGATCAGGGATTAGGAAATGAGGAATAGCTTGCAGGTCCGAAAAGTTTTCCCAATCCCTATTCCCTCATCCCTATTGCCTAATCCCTATTCCCCATCCTCTAGCGCTCTTTTACCTTGCATCGCATCAGGCACTACTGCCGTTCCGATGGGGTGTAGCTCAATGGCAGAGCGCTCGACTGTTAATCGAGTGGTTGGAGGTTCGACTCCTCCCGCCCCAGTGCAACGCATCAACGCGCGCCCGGTTCACAGCAATGTGGATCGGGCGCGTTGCATTGGAGTACGTCAGGTAACCTGCGTGGAGTACACCACGCTTTCCGCATCCGACTAACTTTCACGCTGTGGCGTGACGTACCGTCGTCCAGACGCCGACTTTCTCCCTCACTCACTTGCATGTCGCTTTCCATCCAAGCCACCTACGCCAGTCCCGCAGACACCGACACACCGCTCTTGGTGGTCATTCTGCCGCAAAATCTCTTGATGACTGCGCAATTGCTCGCCATCGACGCCAAGCTTGGCGGCGCTATGGCTCGCACAATTGCGCGACGAGATTTTCGGGGAGCTCGTGACGAGACGCTGTTGCTGGTCGGTGGTGATTCAGGCGCACAGCGCGTGCTGTTAGTGGGTCGTGGCAGTGTGCCGCTCACGCGTGCGACCGCGCGCCGTGCAACCGCGGTTGCCGCACGTCAGGCGATGAAGCTCGGCACCGGGGCGATGCACGTCCTGTTGCCGGATGCCGATGGCGAAGCCATCGAAGGTATGGCACTTGGCGCTGCAGCCGGCAGTTGGGAGTATCGCGATCTCCGCGCGCCGCTCGCCGAAAAAGAACAGCGAGCCACGTTGGCGAATGCGACGATCTTCATCTCCGATTCCGACGTAGCACGCGCGTCGCTCAACGCAGGCATCGCCGTCGCTGAAGGGCAGGCGATTGCGAAACGCCTCGGTATGATGCCGGGCAACTATTGCACGCCCGACACCTTTGTCGAAATCGGTCGTGAGATTGCGGCTCGGCACGGCATGACACTGACCGTATTGGGTCGCGCCGAGATGACGCATGAAGGCATGGGGTCGTTTTTATCTGTCGCTCAGGGGACGCCAGAAGAACCAAAGCTCGTTGTACTCGAGTACCGTGGCGGGGCGGTTGGTGCGCAACCCGTCGTGCTCATCGGCAAAGGACTTTGCTTTGACAGCGGTGGAATTTCAATCAAGCCGGCGCCAGACATGGAGTGGATGAAATACGATATGTCCGGCGCGGGTGGTGTGATGGGCGCCATGGAAGCGATTGGACGTCTAAAGCCAGCGGTGAATGTGGTGGGCATCATTGGTTCAACCACCAACATGGTGTCGGGTACGGCCGTGAAACCGGGCGACGTGGTGCGGGCATCGAACGGTAAGACCATTGAAGTCATCAATACCGACGCCGAAGGTCGACTGGTGCTTGCCGATCTCTTGGTCTTTGCGAAACGATTTAACCCCGCGATTGCGATCGATGCGGCAACGCTGACCGGTGCAATTGTGATCGGACTTGGCGGTGGCGCCGTTGGCGTCTTTGGTTCCGATCAGTCAGCCGTTGATCGCGTGCTCTCAGCAGGTGAACGCGCTGGGGAGCGAGGGTGGCCTATGCCCATGTGGGACGAGTACAAAGATCAGATTAAATCTGAGGTAGCCGATTTGAAGAATACGGGGGGACGTGCGGCCGGGTCGATCACGGCGGCGTTATTCCTGCAGGAATTCGTTGATGGATATCCATGGGTGCATCTCGATGTGGCCGGCACGGCATATTCGCAAACCGATCTTGGATGGATTCCGAAAGGCCCGACCGGTACGCCAGTTGGCACGTTTGTGGAAATCGTTCGCGCACACGCACGTTGAAAAGTTGTCCGTGAAGCGTGCATTGATGGGAACGGTACGTCATACCACTTGGTGGCTGTGTGCGTTTCTCTTAGTCGGCGGTGCTAACCGCGTGCAGGCACAAGTGCGCGCGGATACGACGAAAAAGAAGCCGTCGGTCGATACGCTCCGCAAAGACACCGTGACCATCGCTGTGCCGGTACCAACACCGGTGTCGGCGCGCGCAGACTCGCTCGCGCTAGCACGGGTGCAAACGCGCATTGACAGCGCAGCGCGGGCGCGATTGGCCGATACGCTGCGCCCGCCGATGGCCCAATTCGAAAGTCCTCGCGCACTCGATGTGAGTAATCGATTGCACTTCACGCGTGAGCAAATTCTTTCGTCAGGTGCCATCAACTTGGCCGATCTCCTCGACCATGTGCCCGGCGTCACCACGTTTCGATCTGGATGGCTCGCGGGCATTCACGCGGCGTCCATGCACGGTGACTTTGCACGCGTCCGCATTTTTATTGACGGCGTGGAGATGGACGCGCCGGAAGCGCGAAACGGTGGCGCGCTCGATCTTGATGACGTTCCACTTTGGACACTTGACGACTTAGTCATCGAGCGCGCAGCGGGCGAAGTGCGCGTGTGGCTTCGGAGTTGGACCGTACGAAGTATTACGCCGTATACGCGAGCGGATATTTTCACGGGCGACCTGAACACCAATGCCTTTCGAGCGCTCTTTGCGCGTCGCTACCGCAACGGCATGATTTTTCAGGTAGGCGCGCAGCAGCTTGCTACCCAGTCAGGTCAGGTGTCTGCATTTAGTACGTCAGGAACAAGACGCAGTGCCGGCGATGGTAATCAACAAGTGATCAACCTGCGCCTCGGCTGGTCACGACGACGTTTTAGCCTTGATCTGTACGGTACATCAACGGCGCGCGATCGTGATCCACAAACAGCACGAAAGGGATTTGTTGGGCTGCCCGCGTTTAAAGGCACGAGGCGCGATGCGTACGTACGCGTTGGTTACGGTGATACACTGCGAGGTTTTTGGTCGCACGCGATTTTGGGCGTGGTGCGGACGCGCCTTGACGGCATTCGCGACACGGCGATTAAGGCGGACTCCGGTAAAACGCTTGCCACGGCGGATACCATCGGATCGCTCACGCAGCAGATTGTCGCTGTCGGATATCGCGCTTCGCGTTACGAATGGTCCGTCACCGATCGAGCTCGTCCCACGCGCGGTACGTGGTTTCACGCACCGGCCTTGCGACTTGGTTACGAAATTGCCGGTGTCAACGTAGGGGCATTCGTCGAACATCGCGGTATTGACTCGACCACCGGTATCGATCTGTTCGCCCGCGCTGCGCCGCGCTCGTGGCTTGTGCTAACAGCGGCCCAGAGCAATCGCGCCCCGTCGAGTACGACCGAGCGACCGTCCTTTAGCACCACACGTGCAGAAGGCGCCGTGCACGTCGCTGGCCTTTGGTTCGGCGGTGGGGTCGTGCGTGAAGGAGCCACCGTGTTCAATTCGCCGTCGCTGTTTGCCGCGCCTTCGCTGCAACTGTCAGCCAACGCAGCAACAGGCGTGCTCGGAAGTATTCGTGGTCCGCTTTACAAAGCCGTGAGTCTGGATTTGCAAGCCATTAAGTGGAACGGATCGCAGTACGGACGTCCGCAATTGCACGTTCGAACCGAATTGTCGATGGTAAGCAACTGGCTCTCAAAGTTTCCCAAAGGCCAGTTTGGCATCAACGCGCGATTGATTTACGAACAACGCGATCCCGTGCCCTTCTACTTCGGCGTCGACAGCAAAGGCGCGCAAGACGTCCGATTTACGCAAGCGTCACAGGTCCTGATCGGAATGCTGCAAATTCGTATTCAACGCGCGTCCATTTTCTATCAATATCGCAACCTGACGGGTGGCGACTACGAGCAAGTGCCCGGCCTCACAATGCCGCCAGCCGTGCAGATGTACGGTGTGCGCTGGGAGTTCGCCAACTGATCGCGCGTGAACATCCGTTGCAATTGACGGCGCTCGTGCGCAGCGCTTCATTGCCGCGCACATGATTCGGTCAATGACGGGCTTCGGCCAAGCGGATGGCATCGTTGGAACCGCGCGCGTGAGCGTCGAAGTGCGCACGGTCAATCATCGATTTTTCTCACCGAGCATCAAGCTGCCGAGCGCGTATGCGCGGTGGGAAGTTGATGTGCGTGAGGCGATGCGCCTCAAGGTGAGCCGTGGACACGTCACGCTCACCGCGCGGTTGGAGCGCTTGCCTGGCGCAGCCGCGATCATTGATAATACGAGGTTCGGGGAAGTCGTCGCGCAACTGCGTTCGTTACAAATGCAATACGGACTTGATGGTGGCGTTGATCTCGCCTCGGTTCTCCGCATGCCAGACGTCATCGCCGCGCCGCGCGAAGACGAGGATGCCGGTACCGCACCGGAGCTTGTCGCCATCGTTGATCGCGCCTTGGATGCCTTGTCG
>JANYFO010000450.1 GCA_025362635.1 Gemmatimonadaceae bacterium
CCAGAACAGCAGGGCGCGCGAACGGTTCTTTTCGATCTCAGTCATGACAGGAGGATATCAGAATTGGAGGCGGGCGGCAACGGCGTTGTAACGGCGAGCAGGGCGTTTAGTAGGCTTTCTCGCGCAACGAGCTCCTGCGCCCGGTCGACGGCGCGCATCGCTTCTAGGCGACGTCGGTCACGACGCCGCCGCATCCAGTAGAGTGGGCCAACCAGTACAGCAAAGAATGCAAGCATGACGGAAATGTCTGTCGCGAAGGCCAACGCACCGTACCGACGGCGCGTTTGCTGTTGCCAATGTTTTTCGAACTGCTCGCCGGTCATGCCGAACGCACGGCGAATGGCCGGCTCCATCGCCCCTGATTCCTTCCAGTATGCAAAGAAGTTGGCGAGCCCGTGTTGCGCATCGAGCGAGGCCATCTCGTCGACGACGCGATGCGCGAGTGCATAGCTCCACTCGGCGCGCGTTGCACCATGTTGAAATCCCTCTTCCAACAACGCGAGCGATGGCATCGCATGCCACACCATGCCAACCGATGTGGCAAATGCTATTTCACGTGACCATTCGCCTGCGGCGACACTCGCATAGCCTTCATCGAACCAGCGGGGCGGCAGACGTCCCATCGTTTCATGGAGCGCGAGATGCGCCAACTCGTGCCGCAGCACCACGAGCGGGTCACCCGCATCACTGCCCGCGGAACCACCTTGCATCACAATGCGACGTTGATCTGGTATGGCGATCGCTGCGCCCCATTCTGGCGCATTGGGCCCCACCCACTGTCGAAAGCGCGCCGCATTCGGTGCGACCGCGATCAAGACGTGCGCCGTGGGCTTTGGCAATCCGGGAAACGTATCGTGCTTTTGCGCCGCTATTAGTAGCGTTCGCGCCAGACGTTCATCCCCACGTTCGGACACCACCGTGAATCGGCCCGCATCGAGACGCACGCCCGTTGGTGATTCTAAAGGCGCGGCAGCGAGTGGATGCACCGCCGGAGCTTGAGTCGCCGCTGGGTGCGACACCACAGCGCTCGCGATCAACGCGAGCGCACCAACAATTAGTCGACGCGCGGCGGTGCTGCGCCTGCCTCTACCTGCTCCACCATCTCCGCGCAGCGCTTCCCCCATGGATTGAACTTGTTTGCGTTCGCGCCGTGACGCCACGCGTTCATGGCGCCGTTGCGGTCACCAGCGAACCATCGCGCACGCCCCATTTCGTACCACGCTTGCAACAAGTTTGGTCCGAGCTCCAACGCCTTGTGAAAAAACAGTTCCGCATCGTCGTACATTTCACGCTCGCGATAGACCATTCCAAGATACAAATGTGCGTAGAGCGTGGCCTTGCGATCATTGTTCAGACGAATTGCGCGCGACAAGTGTTCAATCGCTTCGCCGTACATCTTTTTGCGCAAACAGATGTAGCCAACGTTTGTCCGCGCCAGCGTATAGTGTGGATCGCGCAGGAGCACATTGTGGAACGTGAGCAATGCAGTGTCGTATTGCTCCTGCAGCATCTGCGCCCAGCCAAGGAGTGACTCGGCTTCGCTGTTCCCGGGCGATAGTTCGAGTGCGCGGTGCAAGGCCACTGCAGCGCCCGACGCATCACCCAACGAGAGACGCGACCATCCTTTCTCGACATACGTGGACGCACCTAAGTGATCGACGCGCGACGTGCCGATGTTCCGAGCACCGCCTCCGGCCAGAATCGTGGACGGTCGCCCATCAATTTGCTTCCACTGCTCCGCGAGTGATTTCACCGTGCTCTTAAATGTTGCGTACGCTGACGCTGCGGCACTCGCCTCGCGGAACAGAGCGACGATATCGTCTTTGAGTTGCGCAAGTTCGGTCGCAGTCGGATGCGCTTCAAGCGCGGATGCAATGCGCGCGTGCTGTGCAGCGAGCGCTGTCCCGTCCGGAAGTGCGAACGATTGCAGCGCCACGCCGGTTTCGAGCGCGAGTGCCACGTCTGTCCCCAATTGCACAGTCTCGAGCGGCAAACTCTCCGTCACGCGTGTGTCTCCCCGCCCGAATGAATTATCTGGATCCGCTCGCGCTCCGATGCTGTTTCGACAATGCGCGCGACGTCCAGCACCAGCACGTCATGATCCGCGCGGCGAAACACCCCGCGTACGCCAGCTGGCGAATACTGACTGGACCCGTCCGATACAAGCGGCTGCACGGTCGTCGCATCAATCGCGACCACTTCCAACACCACGTCAACCTCCACGGCGACCCAACGCGATCCAACGACAATTACAAGCATACGTGAGGTGTTTGAGCGACGTGCCTTTACCTCGAGCGCTTCCGCAAGTGCCATGACGGGCACGAGCAGCCCCGCATGGAGCACCGTCGCACTCGTGCGTACACCCGCAGACGGCGACACGCGCAGCACTCGCTCCACGGCTTCCACATATGCGCCGAACCGATACCCGCCAAGCGAAAAAATTACGAACGTCGCGCGCTCGATGGTCGGTGCCGTCGCGCGCAACCGCGGCAAAAATGCCGCCGTGGATCGGAATCGTGGCGTGATCATCGTCCGCCCTCAATGTGGTGCACTAACTCTGCAATCGCGGCGGCGACGCGCGCCAGCGGTTCCACGCGCTCTGCGCCAGCATGACGCAACGCGGCCTCGGGCATTCCACTGATTACCGCAGACGCGGCATCTTGCACCACACCAACACCACCAGCACGACGAATCGCGTGCAACCCGTCCGCGCCGTCGCGACCCATGCCGGTGAGCACGACCCCAACAACGGACGCACCGAAGGCGAGCGCCGCGGACACGAACAATGGATCCGCGGCCGGTCGAACACCACAGTGGGTTGGTCCCCGGTCAAGTGTTAGCGAACGCGCATTGACCCGTAAATGAAATCCACCCGGCGCGACGTACGCGTGCCCAGCGCAAATCTCATCACCATCGCTTGCCTCGCTCACCGTGAGGGACGCCGCCGCATCAAGGCGTGCCGCCAGACTCGCCGTGAAACCAGTCGGCATGTGCTGCACGATTAACACAGCAGTGTGTGCAAAGCGTGGCAACATTGGTATCACGTCCGCCAGCGCCGCCGGTCCACCAGTTGATGCGGCGATACACACCACACTTGTAGCGCGCCTCCGTTCTGCAGTGATCGCATGCGCCCCGATATTCAGCACGCGTTCCGGACGTTGTAACGTTGCGACGTTGGTACACGCCGCCGCACGCAAGGCCTGCAACAATTGCTCTCGAACGTCATCAAGATCCAGGCTGATCGCGCCCGAGGGCTTACGCACAAAGTCCACCGCTCCCAGTTCGAGCGCGCGTAAAGTGGCGACGGCCCCCCCGTCTGACCCACCCGCGCTCAACATTACGACGGCGCGCGGATACTCATGCATGATGCGTCGTAACGCGCCAAGTCCGTCAAGCTGCGGCATGTCAATATCGAGCGTCACGATGTCCGGATTCAGCAGCGCGACTTGCCGCACTCCATCGGCACCGTCGCGAGCGGTGCCGATCACGATGAATTCGCCACTCGAGGCGACCACTTCACTCACCAGCTTTCGCATGAACGCACTGTCGTCGACAACCAGCACGCGTTTGGGAATACGCGGGCGCGCGGCAGGCTGCAGCGAAGACTCAGAGGAGGACATCGGCTCTCAGCATCGCGCGCACCAGCACAGCGCCATCCGCGATATCGAAATACACCGAGCGACCATGCGCACCGCCCACATCCTCCGCCACCACTTCAATATTTGCGGCAGAACATGCGGCTCGCGCCGCGACGATATTGCGCGTTCCAAGTGAAGGGGCATTCGTGCGGCAGCGTGGGGCGAACATGGTTGCACCACCAATAAGTCGCGCATCGACCAGGCCATTGGCGTTGAGTTCACGCATGCGCCGGAGCATAGCGGGCACCGCCGTAGCGGCGAACTTGCCAACAGGAACTGTTATGCTCCCATGCGCAACGTCGGGTAAGAGCACGTGCGCGAGCGCGCCAACCTGCGCATGGCGATTGTACAACGCGATGGCGACGCACGACCCTAACCCAATGGTCACCAACTGCTCGGCTCCAGCGGCGACCGCATGGTCGGCTATTTTTACCGTAATGGGTATCACGCGGCCTCGCCTACAAGGACTGCGTCGGTCATTTCATGTTGCGCGTCCTCGAGATCGCGCACCTCCACGCGCCGTAGCGCGTCTAGATTGGCGCGTACGATCCGATTGCCTGGTTCAATGGCCAGCGCACGAGCCCACGCACGTTGCGCCTGCTCCATCACGCCGCGACGATAATGAATATTGCCTAATTTGAGGTGTACATCAGCGCCGTGATTTACTGAAAGCCTGACGACACGCGTGAACGACTCGAACGCCTCATCGTAGCGCTGCGCGCGATACAAATAATCGCCGAGATTTTTGTGAAGGTGCACGAGATTAGTGTCTTCTAATAGGGCATGCTCCAACGTGCGCGCGGCTAACTCGTAGCTACCAAGACGCTCCTGTGTGACGGCAAGATTATTGTGCAGGACCGCCGCGTGCGGATGTACAGCGATACCCTCCTCGAGTGTTGTTACCGCTCGTATAAGGTCTCCTGCAAGTGCGGCGGAAAGCCCAGCGGCATGGTACCATGCCGCGGACGGCTGGCGTGCACCCCAATGCGCACGCGCTGCGGCAAGTTGCGCTTCCGCCGTCGCAAGATCCCCGCACGCCAAGGCCAGCGTTGCGTGCGAAAGCGCCGTGCGTGGATCGGGTGTCACTTCCCGCCGTACCGCTTCGGACAGCATGTCTGCCGCCTCATCGAGTCGCCCGCTGCGTTCAAGCGCGTAGGCGAGATTGTGATATACCGCAGCCGGCGCGTCTGGTTCTGCGGCGGCGCGGCGAAATGTTTCCACCGCATCCGCATATTCGGCGCGTCGCAAATGTATAAGACCAAGATGAAATCGCGCGGCAACATCGGCATCGCGCAGCTCGAGCACGCGGCGGAATTCCCGTTGTGCCTCGTCATATAAACCTGTTCGATAAAATGCAACGCCAAGGTTCCGGTGCTCCGCCACGCGACTTTCTGGTGACGGTTGCCGACGCGCCGCGCTGCGTCCAACCCGATGCGCGAATCCCGCGATGAGCAAACCGTAAATGGCCTTCCCAATGTCAAACTCGCCGAGTCCTGACCGCTCGATGACCGCCGTCACGTCATTCGTGCCGCCAAGCAGCGGCACGATGCGCTCCTGCGTCGCACTGAGGGCGACTTCGCGCTGCGCTAGGCGCACACTATCGACTTCAAAAATCAGATCGAGGCTGGGAATTTTTTTGGCGATGAGCGTCCACTCGTCAACACGGCGCGCGCCTTCGAGCAAAAGCGAATCGGCACTGACCGACACCAGCGCATCATCCTCGGGTGGATATGCATCCGCCTCAAAAGTGAACGTGCCGTGCGTCCAGCTAAACAGATGATAGACCGCTTCCTCAACTTGTTGCCGATATTGCACCTCCAACAGCTCGCGTACGACGAGCTGCTGGTCGAGCAGCGCGGCGGCAAGGGCCCGATCATCGACTGGCGCCGCTTGTGCAATCAGCCGCGCGAGCGTGTCTGCCGACATGGCGCCGCTGCGCACTAATCGGTCGCCGAGTCGATCATGACGGTTCACGATGGCTGCGTAGACGATGCGACCGCGATCAAAGTGAATCGTGCCAAAGCTGCCCTCGCGTCCCACGCTCAGGCATCCCGTCTTTTGACCGAGCGCGAGCAATTGCAAGACGTCCGTGAGATTGGCCTCAGAGAGGTTGCCACGAATTGCCATTAGCGAAGCTCCTCGATCAATCGTCCGCTCAGATCGGGCCAATCCCAAATAATTTTCTCTCGATCCAAGAAAAAGTCATCCGGCCGACGGTCCCCATGATCTGAGGGCGTCCGCGAATGCGCCGCCGGCCCTCGCATCGCCATCGCAACGCGCGGCACACCCAGTTCACTCTGCGCGAGATCGAGTGTCAACGGACGCTGCGTGAATTCAGCGGCAGCGAGCAGTCGCGTGAGGAGCCCACCGAGTTCACGCGCACTAGCAACGTCACGATCTGCAAGGAACGTCACAAGCGCGTGCGAAGGCTCTTGACCAGCTTCGAGCAGCCACCGATGCACAAGTCGTTCTCGAAGCGCACGATCTGGCGACTGCAAAGCGACGACCAAACCACCTTCAAAGCGCGAACGAAGGCGATCCGCAAAACCATGCAATTCACGCGGCGGGCAATCCGCCGTCAGCACAATTTGTCCGCCACGGTCAAAGAGTTGATTGAATAAATGAAACAGTTCTTCTTGCGTACGTTCCTTGTCGCCAAGATGCTGCACATCATCCAAGATGAGCACGTCGGCAGCGCGAAAACGTGCGCGCCAGCGTTCAACACTACCGTCCTGCAGAGCGCCAACAAAGTCTTCGGCAAACGTCGCTGCCGACAAGCATGCCACAGATTTGGTTGGCCATGCTGCCCGAAGCGCGTTGCCCAACGCATGTACAATATGTGTCTTTCCAACACCACTTGCGCCATGTAGCAGCAGTGGATTGTACCGATGTCCTGGTGTCGTAAGGACAACGTCAAACGCCTTCAACGCCAGTTGGTTGGCGGTTCCGACTTCCAACGCGGCACGAGTGAGTGTTGCCATCGGTACCGGAAGCGGCTGTGCCGCTGCAATGGCACGTTGCAACGCCACCTGCGCGGCGGCCATCGCTGCAGGATTACGAAATTCTGCGTGCCCACGCAACGCGGGATCAATGCGGACGGCCTGCGCTTCAATCACGCGCAAATGATCGATCGCGGCGACGAAAGCGCGGAGCAAACCGTCAACGTCGGGGCGCACGGGGTATGCCATCGCACGTTCTAGAATCGCGGTCGCATACCCCTCACCGCGCCAGTACGTGCACGCTTCACCAAGCGTGACTCGCCACGCTTCAACGCGCGTCTCGACCTCTTGAAATACATCGGCGAGGAAGCCTTCATACTCAGTAGCGTTATCGACCGCGACATGTGAGGCGGTCGAGCGCTCGCTCAACACTGCACGCACATCAAGCGGCGAAATGGAGTCGCCGTTTAACTGTTGAAATGCTGACAATTTATTCAGCGCGCCCTTCAGCTCACGTACGTTCCCAAAGGCTTGGCGCGCGACCTCTTCAAGCACGCCGTCGTCGAAACAAAGCGCCCGCGCGTCACACACGTTGCGCGCAATCGCCAAGCGCATTTCATAGTCGGGGGCACCAACATCAACTACAAGACCGCCGGAGAGCCGCGACAGCAGTCGTTAGAT
>JANYFO010000456.1 GCA_025362635.1 Gemmatimonadaceae bacterium
TTGCCCGCGATAGCGCGGCGCGGCCCCTTCTTGGTGCGCGCGTTGGTGTGCGTCCGCTGACCACGAACCGGCAACCCACGGCGATGACGCGTGCCGCGATAAGAGCCGATATCCATGAGGCGCTTGATGTTCATCGCGACTTCGGTGCGCAAAGCCCCTTCGACGCGATGATTACGCTCAATTTCCTGGCGGAGCTTGTTGACATCGGCGTCAGATAAATCCTTGACGCGCTGCGCCGAGCTTACGCCCGCCGCTTCGAGAATGCGCTGCGCCATCGCGCGGCCAATTCCGAAAATGTAAGTAAGGCCGATCTCTACCTTTTTGTCGCGTGGGAGATCGACGCCTGCGATACGTGCCATGTGTTAGCGCTCCCCTCAGCCTTGACGCTGTTTATGCTTGGGGTTTCGCTTGCAGATAATACGAGTCACGCCCTGTCGTTTCACGACCTTGCAGTGCTCACAAATCGGCTTTACGCTGCTACGAACTTTCACGGGATACCTCGACGCATCAGCATCGACGGAGCCTCCCGCACCGAAGTGATTCGGCCGGCTGGACTCCCCATGTGTTCATCACGCGTGAAGCATCGAGCCGGCTGAAAAAACGAACAGCGCAACTGATTCCGCGCACGCGTGAAGCGAAGGTGGCCGGCGGATCGGCCTAAAAATCTTGTCCTGAAATGGGCAAGACTCTCAGCTTAATGGACTTGGGTGGGGGAAGCAAGGGACGGGCCATCCCTGTTTGCTATTCCTTCGCTCGACGCATCGCCGCCACTGGATCCGCGGCCGCTGTCACAGCGCGTCCCAAGATGATCCAGCGCGCGCCTGCCGCCGCCGCCGCCGCGGGTGTCATGATACGACGCTGATCGTGCCCATCATCGCCCGCCAACCGGATGCCTGGCACGAGGACGCCGAGCCGAGCACCGAACGCGCCATGCACGGCCGCCGCCTCGTGGCCAGAACACACGACGCCTACCCCACCACCGTTCGCCACGATCGAGGCCAGCCGCCGTACTTCCGCCTCCACCTCCAGCGCATCGTCGCGTCCCCACACATGTTGTAAAGTGTCGGCGTCAAAACTGGTCAGCACCGTCACCCCAAGCACGCCGCAGGACATGCCAGCGCCCGCTCCATCATTGGCGCCCTCGACCGCCGCACGCACCATTGCCTCGCCTCCGCTGGCGTGCACCGTCAACAGCGCCGCGCCAAGTCGCGCCACGCTCCGCGCCGCGCCGCGCACCGTGCTGGGAATATCGTGCAACTTGAGATCAACGAACACGTCCTTACCTTCGTCGCGCAGCCAACGGACGATCGAAGGACCCTCCGCTGAAAACAGTTCAAGTCCAACCTTGTAAAACGAGCACGTGTCGCCCAGTCGCGACACCAGCGTGCGTGCAGCTTCTGCATCCGCCACATCAAGCGCAACAATTGGGATCGTGCTCATGTTGGCCACTGCAACGTGCCAATGATCATCCGCAAATCGCTGACGCCCTCGCGATCAGCCCACGCCGCGAGATCGCGCGCGATCCGCGCGGGAGCCCGGGGGTCACGCAACGCCGCAGTACCAACGCCAACCAGGGATGCACCAGCAAGTAGATATTGCACGGCATCGTTCGCTGTCGAAACTCCACCCACGCCAATGATCGGTATTGCAGGCAGCGCACAACGAACGCGCCACGTCGCGAGCACACCCATGGGGAGCAGTGCCGGGCCACTCACACCTCCCGTGCCAAAACCGATTTTTGGACGTCGTCGCGACGTGTCCACCACGAGTCCGGGCATCGTGTTAATCAGTGTCACGCCGTCAGCGCCCGCATCGACCGCCACGCGCGCCGCGTCCACAATGCCGGCGCCCAGTGTTGGCGAAAGTTTAACCAAGATCGGCCGCGTTGTTACGGCCCGCGATGCGCGCACGAGCGCAGCAAGCGCCACGTGGTCCGCGCCAAACTCTAAGCCGCCGGCGTGCACGTTTGGACAACTTACGTTGAGTTCAAATGCATCGACTCCATCCGTATCGTCAAGCCTCCGCACGACTGTCGAAAAATCGTCGATGCTATTCCCAACAACGTTGACGATCACGCGCGTCCCAGCGTTGCGTGCCATCACCCATGGCATGGCGTCAGCGCAGACTACGTCCAATCCAGGATTGGCAAGGCCGATAGCGTTGATCATACCGCCGGCAAATTCGCTCACGCGAAGCGGCGGCGCGCCATGACGTGGCGCCACACTCACCGCCTTGGTGGTCAAGCCGCCAATAGCATTCAGGTCCAGCACGTCGTCGACTTCGCGTCCGTACCCGGCGGTGCCCGCAGCAAGCACGATGGGATTGCGGAAGCGCAGTCCCATCACATCCATCCGACTTCGAGGAATCTCAGTTGTAGTCATCGCGTTCGCGGACGATCGCATCACCAGCGGTGATATCGAGTCGACTATTTCCTGGTCGGCGCAGCGACCGGTTTTGGTGGCGTTTGTAAAACGCGCAGGCTATCGGTCCATCGGCGCACCGTTTCGCTCCAGCTGACTCGGAGCACGTCGGCAGCAGATAAAAAGTCTGGCGCAATGGTGGGGTCTTCGCCGCGCATCCAGCGCGCGACGGACGTTGTCGGGTAGGATGTCAGCACACGCGCATTCCACGATGCCGCGCTATCCGGCAAAAGTAACGCCGCAGCATACCAAGCGCGCGAAGCCAGGAGCGACGTTGGCATTTCACGCGCCACTTGCAAGAACATCGTGCGAGCGACCGCGAACGCGCGCAACGAATCGCGCGCGACCTCGGCCGCGAGGAAAAGTGACGCACCCGTTGAATCGGGCTTTTGCTGCAGCAGTCGCAATAATAACAACGGCTCGCTAACACGGCGCGTGTATTGCGCGCGGCGCATCACGCTGTCTTGACGTGCAAACAGTGTGTCGAGTTCGCGCATCGTAGAAACGCGACTTAAGCCGAGAAGCGACAAGCGTGCGGAGGCTTCATGTTCAATCGCAGTATCGCGTCCAGCGAGTGTCCGTGCGAGCATGAGATGGCGACGCGCCAGTGTGTCTCGGCCCGCACGCATGTTGAGATCACCGATCGTGTAATGCAGCGCGACACGATTCGCATCACGCACACGCGAGGCATCGTAGCGATCCACCACATGCTCGGCCGCCTTGAAAAAACCGGCAGTCCACAACTCTCGTACGGCACGCGCCACATCGTCGCGATAGTCCGCCTGCTGCGCACGCTCTACCAGCAGCGATTCAACACGAACAAATTCACGAGCAGCGATTGACGCGGTTAATAGTTCCCACTGCACTGATCCGCTGTGTGCGTTGGCGAGGTAACGCGGAACCGCGTCGCGATCACCCGCCGCCAGCGCCGCGCGTGCCGCCCACAAGCGTGCCTGACGCGCTGTTTCTGCGTCGTCCACATTGACAAGTGAATCGAGACGAACGCGCGCGGCGGAAATGCGATTGGACCTTAGCTCGCAAGCACCGAGTGCCATCCGTGCACGGTCACGATCGTCGACCGTGCTCCCTCCGTGTCGCAGATACTCCGTTAAGCGTGGTATTGCGCGATCACACTGCCCGCTCAAAGCATGGCTGCGTCCGGCCAAGTACAAGGCACGTGGACGCCACTTCGACGTGGGGTGCCGGAGCAACACAGTCTCCGCCTTTGCCGCAGCGATCTGAAACTGCGCGCCTGCTTCACCGTCAGCGTCAGCGCGCAATTGCACATCACCTAAATGCGACGCGGCCTTCGCGTTGTACACGCCATTGTAGTACACACAGCCCTGGCCGAGCATCCACGCAAGCAACACGGAGGCAAGTGCGCGCGCGGACAACCGCGGTGCGACGCTCACGGCGCGCCGCCCACCTTGCGCTCGTATTGCTCAAGATAGGTGACCGCCGCTGTGGCAAGCGTTTCCGCCAGTTCTCGTTGATGCACCGGACTGCTGATGTAGGCGGCATCAGCGCGATTGGTGCCAAATCCCACCTCGACCAGCACCGCTGGCATAAACGCGGTGACGAGGACCATGAACCCGGCCTGCTTTACACCGCGATTGGTACCCGGGTGCATTCCCGCCAAGCCATTTTGCACGAGGCTCGCAAGCCGCGCGGACTCGCGCAAATGTTCGTTTTGCGCCATATCGCGAATAATGAAACTGAGCGGGTCATTGCGCGTGGCGTCCACCGACGTTTCGAATCGAATGGCTTCATTTTCCATCGCCTCGACGCGCCGCTCGTCTTCCGTTTTTGCCTCGGAAAGAAAGTATGTCTCGAAGCCGCGCGCCAGACTTGGCTCTTTCCACCGCGGATTGGCCGCATTGACATGCACGGAGATAAATAAGTCTCCCTTCGCATGATTGGCGATACGTCCACGATCGCCCAACGCGATCAGTGTGTCCGTGCTGCGAGTCATGATCACGCGGATACCACGCCGGATCAACGCCGCGCGGAGCGCGTGCGCCACGTCGAGTGTGATATCCTTCTCAAAAAGTTTGGGCGACGCACCAATGGGCCCGCTCATGCCGTTATCGCGCCCGCCATGCCCCGCGTCTACCACGACCACGCGCGGACGCGGAAGCGCGCTGGCGCTACGTCGTGGAGTCGGCAACGGCACGGTCACCGTCACGAGTTGCAGCGCGAGTACGAGCGCGGCAATCATGTTGATCAGCGCTGACTGAGCGCGCGGGCGATTTCGCGTTGCGCGTCTTTTTTCTTGAGATCGTCGCGCTTGTCGTGCTGCTGCTTGCCGCGTGCCAAGGCGAGACGGGCTTTGACGCGTCCACCTTTGAAGTACAGCTCCAGCGGCACCAACGTAAGCCCTTGGCGTTCTACTGCACCGATCATGCGCCGAATTTCGCGCTTGTGTAGGAGCAGCTTGCGCGTGCGCGTTGGTTCATGATTGAACTGGTTGGCCTGACCGTAGGCACCGATGTGCAAGTTCAGCAAGAACACCTCGCCTTCTTTAATGACCCCGAATGAGTCAGTCAGATTGGCCTTCCCTTCGCGGAGCGCCTTGACCTCGGTGCCAGCGAGCACGATACCGGTTTCCCAGGTATCCAGAATTTCATAGTCGTGACGTGCGCGTCGATTACGCGCGATCAGCTCTGTCGGTTCTTCCGTGTCTTGATTGGCCATCCGACTAGGCAATTTAGCGACGCGCAGAGCGCGATGCATCCCTTAGCGCGTTGACTCCGCTCGTAGCGCTGCCTATTCTTCCCGACCCTGAGTAGATCTGCTGGACAGCGGCGGAAAAACGCCGAACGTTGCCGGAGTGGTGGAATTGGTAGACGCGCTGCGTTCAGGTCGCAGTGAGCTCACGCTCGTGGGGGTTCGAGTCCCC
>JANYFO010000026.1 GCA_025362635.1 Gemmatimonadaceae bacterium
CGTTCGCGTGCGCCTTGATGCGGGTGAAGATGTCGCGACCTGGACCACGTTGGACGGCATGCCGGATGATCGCGTCTATGCAGTTTCTGCACGTGAAAACGGCGCGTGGGCCGGTACTGCGCGCGGACTCGTGTGGGTCAATGACAGCGGTGCGTCACGTGATCGAAAAACGCGTGGGCTCGGCACGCGTGTGCTCGATGGCACGGCGATCTTTGCACTGCAGCAAATCGGCGATACGCTGTGGATGGGAACGTCGGGCGGTTTGGTCGCGATGCCGGCAAATGGTGCGTTGCTGCGTCCGGCCGGCGTTGATCCGGCGTTACGTCGACCTATACGCGCGCTCGCATGGAGCGACACCGTCCTCCTCGCGGCCACGGACGACGCCGTCTTGCAACTCGCGTCACACGGTGGCAGGGAGCCGTCGCGCATCGCGGCGCTGGATGTGCGCCAAGTCGGAACGGTCACGCGACTCGCGATGGATGATCGAACGATTTGGCTTGCAGGCAGTGACGGCGTATTAGTCATGGCGCGCCAGAGTGGCGCAACGCGACTGCTGCGGATACCTGCCGACTTGCCTGGCCCGGCGCTCGATGTTGTCGCGAGCCGTGATTGGTTATGGATTGCCACGCCATTCGGCCTTGTGCGACTGCGTCGTCTGAGCGATGGCGGTTTACCGTGAGCGACGATGCGGCGATATACGCGCATCAAGCCATGGGTCCGGGCAATGAATTTGACATGATTCGATTGCTGATGGCGCGGTGGGGTACACTTGCAGTGGAGATTGGCGACGATGCGGCCGTCTTGCGCGCACTCACGCGCGAGATTGTCGTTACTGGTCGCGAATTGGTGGTGAGTACCGATGCGTGTGTTGAGGGAACACATTTTGTGCGCGGTTGGATCACGCCGTATGAGATTGGTGCACGTGCCGTCGCGGCGGCACTCAGTGATCTTGCGGCGATGGGTGCGCGCGCGGACGCCGTGCTCTTTGCCTTTGTGGTACCGGAGCTCTGGCGTGCGTCGCTGGTCGATATTGCCGAAGGCATTGCGCAAGTCGTACAGCCAACGGGCGCCAAGATTGTTGGTGGCAACTTGAGTCATGGGCAGACATTTTCGTTGACGACGACGGTGATTGGCTCGACACTCCACGCGGTGACTCGTCGGGGCGCACAGCCGGGTGACCGATTGCTCGTCACAGGGTCACTTGGCGGCCCAGGGCAGGCTGTTTCGGCGCTCTACGCGGGGCGTAAGCCCGCTGCATGGGCCCGTGATCGGTTCGCCAGCCCAGTGCCACGATTGCGCGAAGGAATGGCGCTGGCGTTGGCTGGTGTACACGCCATGCTGGATATCTCGGATGGGTTGGCGGCCGACGCGCGTCATCTTGCCGCTGCAAGCGGAGTACGTCTGCGAATTGACGCCGCGTGTATTCCAATTGGGCCTCAGGTGGACGTGGCTGCCGCGCTTCAAAGCGGTGAGGAGTACGAGCTACTTATAGCCGTGTCCGCCACGGTCGCGACTCAGCTGTGCAAACGATGGCGCGAGCAATTTGACGTGTCGCTCACGGATGTCGGCGAGGTGATCGCGGTTCAATCCGACGGCGCAGTGGAGATTGTGGGTTTGCCCGATCCCGACGTACGCGTTGAATTCATCGTCGGGCATGACCACTTTACGGGGTGATCCGCACCGCGATAACCATGCTGGCCCTGTTGTTCGGGACAATGCTCTTCGGCTCCATCGTGCTGCTTGCGCAGCTGGTGGGTGCGCCGCAGGGGCCGGGCAGCGTGTATGAGCGGGCGACACGCGGTTGGGCGTCGTGGCTGCTCAGAGCCGCTGGCGTGCGCGTCGTGGTACACGGCGGTGAAAATTTGGTGGTCGGTGCACCGCGTGTCTTCATCGCCAATCATGTAAGCTGGTTTGATATTCCCGCCATGATTTACAGCTTGCCCCACTACGGATTTGTCGCGAAACGCGAGCTCGCAAACATTCCACTTTTTGGTGCGGCGGCGCGTGCGGTTGGTGTGATTTACATCGATCGTGAAAACCATAAAGCGGCGTTTAGCGCGTACGAAGATGCGGCCGCACGTATTCGGGATGGACGGGCCGTGCTCGTGTATCCCGAAGGAACACGCGGCGATGGCTACGCGCTGCGGCCATTCAAAAAGGGGCCGTTTGTGCTCGCGGTCAGTTCGAGTGCGCCCATCGTGCCGGTGGTCATTCACGGCACAATTGAAGTCAATCCGCGCGGTTCGTTCAAAGCCACACCCGGCGTGGTACACGTGCATATGTTGGAGCCGATTATTACGGAGGGGCTCACGTATGCGGATCGCGAAGCGTTAGCGGAACGTGTGCGGCATCGCATGGCCGATCTGTTGCGCACGCAGTACGGCGTTGAGCCTGCGTTACAACGTCGCTCCGTTCCAACCGGTGCCGCGTCCGCGCCCGGCGTCACCGCCTAATTCTTCTTTCCCTCCACAGAGTACACATGGCTGCCATCGTTTCCATTAGCGCACGCGAAATTCTCGACAGTCGTGGTAATCCCACCGTTGAAGTAGATGTCATCCTCGAGACCGGTGCTGCCGGACGTGCGGCCGTGCCGAGTGGTGCGTCCACTGGCGAACGCGAGGCGGTGGAGTTGCGTGATGGAGACCCAGAGCGCTACGGCGGCAAGGGTGTTTTGACTGCGTGCGCGAACGTGAATGGCGAAATCGCCGCCGCGTTGGAAGACATGGACGCGACGGATCAGATGGCGATTGATCGCACGATGATTGAGCTTGACGGCACGGAAAACAAAGGGCGACTTGGCGCGAACGCGCTCTTGGGTGTCTCGATGGCCACTGCACGGGCCGCAGCCGCGGAAGTGGGTTTGCCGCTCTATCGCTATCTCGGCGGCCCCATGGCGCGCACATTGCCCGTACCGATGATGAACATTTTGAATGGTGGCGCACATGCGACGAACACCGTCGACTTCCAAGAGTTCATGATTGTACCGGTTGGTGCGGAATCATTCTCGGAAGGACTGCGCATGGGCACGCAGGTGTTTCACGCATTGAAGAAGGTGCTCGTTAGTCGCAAACTGTCGACGGGTGTTGGCGATGAAGGTGGGTTCGCGCCCAACTTGGCGAGCGATGAAGATGCGCTCAAAGCAATTATCGAAGCCATCGAAGCGGCCGGATTGCGTCCCGGGCACGACATTGCGTTGGCCATGGACGTTGCGGCCAGCGAACTCTTTCGCGACGGCGCATATCAGTTCAAGAAAAGCGGCGCGAAAACGCGGAGTCCGCAGGAAATGGTGGAGATGTATTCGCGCTGGGTGGAAGAGTATCCGATCGTGTCCATTGAAGATGGCATGGCCGAAAATGATTGGGATGGATGGAAGTTGTTGACGGAAGCGCTCGGCGATCGGTGTCAATTAGTTGGCGACGATTTGTTCTGCACGAACAGCGCGATCCTGGGCAAAGGCATTGAGGAAGAAGTCGCGAACGCAATTCTCGTGAAGGTCAATCAGATCGGCACGCTGACGGAAACGTTCGAGACGATGGAGCTCGCGCGCGCGGCCGGCTACAACTGCATCATCTCGCACCGGTCGGGCGAAACGGAAGACACGTTTATTGCGGATCTTGCGGTTGCGACGCAGGCGGGGCAGATCAAGACTGGAGCGCCGTCGCGTTCTGATCGTGTCG
>JANYFO010000044.1 GCA_025362635.1 Gemmatimonadaceae bacterium
GCCGGCGTCCAACGCGCGTCCGGACCATCGTCAAACGTGAGCGCGACACGATGCGCCTGCGCACCAAAGCGCTGAATGATCCATGGTGTTGGGAACTGCGTCAGGCTGTCCTTTGTGACAAGGCCACGCGTCGAATCAAAATGTACCGCACGCACACCGGCGGTTGGCCTCGCACGGACGCGCAGCAATTCGCCGACGCCGTCAAACTGCACATCGTATCCCGGCGCAATCGTGTCGAGAGATTTTCCTGGCTCGAGTAACGTACGATGCTCGACCGCACGCCAGATGGATGGATCTTCGGCACCAAGTCGCCAGACCGCGTGTCCGCGCACGCCAAGACGTTTCCCAACAAGCAATTGATTGTACGCAGTGACACCGTCGAGAAACCAGGCGACATGATCCGTCGAATCCGGGTCCGTCCACATAAGATATGGATTCAGCGACGTACTGTCGAATCGTACCGGGACTGCGTGCTCACGCGCGCGTTGCATCACTTCTTGAAACGTCAACGCTTCACCAGATGCGCGCGCGTTGGAGTCGTTCCAATCGTAGCCATACGCTGCCATCGCCAACATGGCTTTCTCCGGAGGCACAACTTCCAACATCTTCCGCGCCTGACTTTCGTACCACTGTTGACTTGCCACCGGTCCGGCGTCGCCGGCACCATAATGCTCATCGTACAGCATCAGGAACAATCGATCATTCGCTGCGGCGTAATTCGCTAGCACGCGCGGCGCAAGATCCGTTTGTACGGCTTGCGTGACGATGAGCGTGCTGCCGTTCGATTGAACTCCGGCGAGGGCGCGACGCACCTCAGCGAGGAATTCAAGCACGGCGGGATGTAACGCGTCGGGAATTTCTTCAAAATCTACAGTAACGCCGGCTAACCCCCACGTCTTCACCATCTGCGCGAGTTGGTTTGCTGCTGCACGGCGCGCGGCCGGTCGTTGCACCAGATTTTCCAGACGCTTTGCGTCAAACGCCTTCGACGCCGACGCAGAATTCACATTGCTGACCATCGCGAGTACACGCGGGCGTCGATCCGCTGGGATGCGCGAAAGAATGAACGGTACTTTGCGATCAACATCAATTCGCAACGAATCGCCTGAGGGGAGCACGAATGCCCACTCGCAGACTAGCCAGTCCAGTTCCTCGGCATGCTCGTTGAGCGCGGTAAATGAGTTCTCATCCCAATTGACATAGAACGCCGCCACTTCACCGCCCGCATCAGTGACGCGCTTCGATCCGCCAACCGATTGCACCGGTATGGCGGACGGTCGAATGGACGGAACACGTGGACGGCGATCGAGCGACGCAAATAATTTCCGTCGCGCCGCCTCACGCTCACGCGCTCCGCGCGACCCGCGAAGTGAGGGCAAATTTGCAATGCCGCGCGAGGCGGCGACGCCCGTGCCAATTGCAGGCAGCACTGGCGTCACCAACAAATAGCCGACAACCGCGAGCGCGAGCATCGTTGTCGCAACACCGATGACCAAGGCCGTTCGACGAAACGCCCGCCATCGACGACCCGTGGGATCGGCAAATACAGCGCGCGTCATTCGAGACCGCTACTGACCAAGCACAAGCGCAAACACCAGCGGCGCCACAATAGAAGCATCGGATTCGATGATGTACCGAGGTGTTGCAATGCCGAGCTTACCCCAGGTAATCTTTTCGTTTGGCACTGCCCCAGAATAGGAACCGTAGCTTGTTGTAGAGTCGCTGATCTGGCAGAAATACCCCCACAATGGCACTTCGGTGCGCTTCAAATCTTGGTGCAACATCGGCACGACGCAAATTGGAAAGTCTCCTGCAATGCCGCCGCCAATTTGGAAAAATCCAATCGTGGATTCTTTCGTGGCTTCCGTGTACCAGTCGGCTAGGTACATCATGTATTCGATCCCGCTGCGCACCGTGTGTACATTTTTGATGTCGCCTTCAATAACGTGCGCCGCAAAAATGTTGCCTGTCGTCGAATCTTCCCAGCCCGGCACGATGATGGGCAAGTTCTTTTTCGCGGCGGCTAACAGCCAGGAATCTTTTGGATCGATTTGATAGTATTGCTCCAGCTGACCGCTCAGCAAAATACGATACATGAACTCGTGCGGGAAATAACGCGCACCGGCCTTGTCTGCGGTTTCCCATTCGCTCAAGATCGCATGTTCGATCCGTCGAATGGCTTCCGCTTCCGGAATGCACGTGTCCGTGACGCGGTTCATGTGTCGTTCAAGCAGGGCTTGTTCGTCTTGCGGCGTCAGGTCTCGATAATTTGGGACGCGTTCGTAATGATCGTGCGCCACAAGATTATAGACATCTTCTTCGAGGTTCGCACCCGTACAGGTGATTGCGTGCACTTTGTCTTGTCGAATCATCTCCGCCAACGAGAGCCCTAGCTCGGCGGAGCTCATCGCGCCGGCGAGCGTCACCATCATCTTGCCCCCTTGGTCGAGATGACGCACGTACGCGTCAGCGGCGTCGATCAACGCGGCGGAGTTAAAATGGCGATAGTGATGACGTAGAAACGCCGAGACAGGCGCGGAAGCTGACGGGGCCATGAAAAGAGCGCAGGAGAGAACGATGAAAGGCAGCGCGCGAACGCCGCCAAGGGAATCGCGCTCAATCTATCGCCGCTGGTCGCTTCCGTGTTCTTTGGGGGGCGTGTCGTCTGCGGATCGCTGCTGTGCGTCTGCTTTTGAGCCTATCCAAATAGCCGCCGCGCCGAAGGCGACCGCAACAATGGCGTGTTCCGTTGTCATGGCGGCTGCCGCCGCGGCCACTAACACCAATGCCATTGCCCGTGCCGTGCTTGGCGCGGTGCGCTTTGGGCGCTGAGGGCGCGGGGCAGAGAGAATTTCGCGAGCAACCCCCCATCCCTGCCCTGCGCTTTCCACTTCATTAGAAACGCGTGAGCGACCCGTGATCTCGGCCCAATCCAAACTTGGATGGACGCGACTATTTGCTGCGGCCGACGCCATGCCATCCATCGCGAGCCAGCCGGTCGGGTCCGTTAACCGCATCACGCTTCGCGTATGCGGAGTTTCCGCAAGCAGTGCGAGTCCCAAGCGGACCGGAATGATCGGCGCGCGTTCGAGCGCCCCGCGGACAAGCGGTGCGTCAAACGCCGGTGTCGCCGGTGTCGGTACTGATGTCGCTGCCTTGGCGCCGTCGACAAGACTTTGCA